>CALFWI010000396.1 GCA_937928615.1 uncultured Saprospiraceae bacterium
ATACACTTGCGGAAAAGCAAAGAGCCCTGCCTCTGGCCCCGCAAATAATTGCGAATGCCGATTCAGTATGGTCTTTAATAAGGAACTGCCAGTGCTGCCCGAACAACCGATGAGTATTGCCAAAGTATTGCTATAATTAAAAGTTATAAATTCTGTGGTAAAAATAGGGTTTTAATGGGAAGCGGAAAGGTAAAAGGTATAAAGATGTAAAGGTGTAAGGGTATAGAGGTGTAAAGGTATAAGGGTATAGAGGTATAAGGGTATAGAGGTATAAAGGGTATAAGGATATAGAGGTAAAGAGATGGAGCAATAAGCACAAGTGCAAGATACCAGCGCCTATCTAGACTGGGAATGGGATAAAATTGAAAGAAAGGAATGTCATAGTAACGGGTAATAAATCATCAATCAGCAATCTACTTTAAGTAAAAAAATAGATTACTAATTGATGATTTCAGATTTTGGACAAATGGTTAACCTCATTTTCTGAAATAAAATTAACTATCTCTTTTTATTCTACCAACCGCTTTCCATTTCCTGAAACCGCGGAGACATTAAAAAAGCCAACGACTTCCACATTTTCATCCGAAGGAATAATATTCGTCACCACATTACTTAAAGGGGTCGCAAACAATTCAGCAAAACCACCTGGTCTATCTGTTTGAAATTGAACTTCATTTAAAAAGAAAAAAGCTTCATTCGTAATAGCATGCAATTCTACATAAATAGAATCTCCTGGTAAATAAGGTGCTTGTATATCTCCGTTTTCGTCATCTTCAAAAGAGTTCACCCCAAAACGAATAGGTGGTATAAAAATTAAGCCATCAATACTACCGCCCGCAGAAAATCCTGCATCAAAGGCCGTATTTATTTCTCCAGGTTTTCCTTGATATACGCCATTTTTCCAAGTTTTAATCCAATAAGTGTCTCCTTCTCCTACTAAATCTCTTGACCAAAATTCTGCAAAATAACCTGCTGGAAAGGGCCCATCTTCTTCTTCAAAAGTAAAAGAAATACTATCGACAGGTGGGACATTATTTAGTTTAGAAATGGAATTATACGTTACGCCATTATATTCCACATTCAACCCATGTTGTAAACCAATCGTCCCAAAAGTTTCGCCATTTTGTGGTGTCCAAGTATATTCCCCCGGTGCCGTTTCTACAAAATCATACACTTTTAGATTTTCATCGGCTACTTGTACGATTGCACCACTCAATCCTATTGGTAAAGTGTTGTCAAAATAAGGCTGTGAGCCCATCACTTTAATCACTTGCGGTTCTGGTTTATTATTAATCCATCCGTCTATGACCACTATTTGTGGTGCTTCTTCTAAGGTTGGCGAAATTTCATCTTCACAACCCGTAAAGGCTATTTGAACTAGCAATAATGCTAATAAAATGGTTTGAAAACTATATTTTTTAATTGACATGTTTTTTATTCTTTTTACAGGATGACATGATTATTCAGGATTTAACAGGATTTCGCAATAAAAACAACTTTGGAACTTTCATTCTGTTGAATCTTATGTGGAGGAATTATTCAAGATTAACTGGATAAGTTGATTGGTTACACATCTTGTAAATCCTGCAAAATCCTGTCTTCTTGTCTAAAATTTAAAATTATAAGAAACCGAAGGAAAAACACTTCCGATAATAGACACTCTAGTAGCGGTCGTTTTGGTCGGTTCCCCACTAGCGACTCGTTCATCTGCTTGTGCAAAATAAATTGAGAAGGGATTTCTTCTACCGTAAACATTATATACAGAGAACACCCAATATCCTTCATTTTTCTTAGCCTTTCCGTTGCGTTTCACTTTTCTATTTTTCAAAGTGGCGGCTACATCCAAGCGGTGAAAATCAGGAATACGAACATTATTTCGACCATCTCCAAAATTATAAGGAATGGTATAGCCTTGAATTTGGTAGCGAGAAGTTGGGAAGGTGGTTGGTGTCCCCGATACATAAGTAAAATTAGCAGAAAAAGTCCACCGATTTTCTGGTTCGTAAAAAAGCGATAATTTAAAATTATGGGTTTGGTCAAAACGAGTAGGGTACCACTCACTGTTATTAATGCCATCTACCTGCAACTCTGTTCTCGCCAAAGTATAACTCAAATAACCATTGAATTTCCCTGTGTTCTTTTTGACGTATAATTCTAAGCCATAAGCCCGACCAATTCCTTCTAATAAGTCCCCTTCTAGGAATTCATTAATCAAAATATCTGCGCCATCGACATAATCAATTTGCCCTTTGGTTTTTCTATAATACACCTCTGCGGAAGTTTCAAAATCATTTTCTTCGCCAAAGTTTTTAAAATACCCTAAACCAATTTGGTCGCCAATTTCTGGTTTGATATTATTCGTACTTGGCGTCCAAACATCTAGTGGATTAGAAGCCGTCGTATTGGAAATCAAGTGGATGTATTGAGCGGTTCGGTTATAACTTCCTTTTAAAGAACTCTGTGCATTTAGTTGGTATTTAATCGAAAACCTTGGTTCTAAAGTACCATAATTGGCAATAGATTCGCCTTTTTCTGCCGTAAACTCTTGCGTCACAAATCTCCTTGTTCCAGGTTCTATTGCATCGGCAAATTCAAAATACTTCCCTGGACCTAAATAAGAAAAATTGGAATACCGCAAGCCATATTGCAAATCAATCTTCTCCCCTATTTTTTGGTCGTTCCCTACAAAAACAGAAATTTCTAAGGCTTTCTTTTCGGCAATACTAATATCCCTAGTTTCCCCATTACTCACCCCAACAGCATTGGCTGGTTCAAAAGTATAACCAAGGATTTCTCCACCAAAAGTTAGTTTATTTTCTGGGTTAATAAAATAGGTGAATTCTGGTTTAAAATCTACATTTTGAATAGTCGAGTTCCAATTAAATTTATCTAAATCATCTTCCCCAAAAGCCAATTCGTAATCGTAATTACTATAAAAGAAAGTAAAATTGGAAAATAAACGGTCATTAAATAAATGATTCCACCGAGCCGTTGCGGTTTGACTGCCCCAACTAAATCCTTGTTGGGCATCAAATTTAAAATTGTCTCGGCCTAAATACCCAGAGACAAAGATTCTATTTTTCGCATTGATATTATAATTGGTTTTCATTGTTAAATCCCAAAAATTTAACGCAGCACCATCATCTAATACATCCGTAAAGGCTTTAGCAAAAACATCCGCATAAGACCGCCGACCTGCAATAATAAAAGAGGCTTTATCTTTTACAATTGGTGCTTCTACCGCCAATCGACTAAAAATAGAGCCAACCCCACCTTGAACAGCCAATCTTTTATTATTTCCTTCTTTGGTTCGCACATCTAAAATAGAAGCAATTCGCCCACCATATCGAGCAGGTATTCCACCTTTAATCAATTTGACATCTTTCACCGCATCAGGATTAAAAACAGAGAAAAATCCTAATAAATGTGAGGAATTATAAACAGGTGCTTCATCTAATAAAACCAAACTTTGTCCCACGCTTCCACCTCTTACATTAAAACCACTTGCCCCTTCG
>CALFWI010000397.1 GCA_937928615.1 uncultured Saprospiraceae bacterium
CTGACTTTGAACCATTAATCATTAATGGTATGGATATTAATACAGATGTAGTAGCGAATAATAGTCCTCTTTCTGTTTGTGTAAATAGTAGCAGTATTACGCCGCCAATATTGGCATTTTCTACCACAAGTACAAATCCAACCACGGGGGTGTGTAATGATGGCACCATTACGGTGACGGCAACAGGCGGTACAGGGTTTTATGAATATAGCATCAATAATGGAACAGATTGGGGGACGGATAATGAATTCACCAACTTAATCACAGGAAGTTATTCCGTAAGGGTCAGAAGTACAGATGAAGTTTGTTTAACGGATGCGGAGAATGTGGTTTTACAAAACGTAGATTGTGCGCCAGCCTGTGATGTGGTTATTACGACGATTGATAGCACCAATGCTACTTGTAATGCGGCAAATGGAATGTTGACCATCAATGCGACAGGTAGTCATTTACAATATAGCATTAACACAGGTATGACTTTCCAAAGTAGTAATAGCTTTGAAAATGTAGCTGGAGGAATTTATAATATTGTAGTTAGAGACTCTGTTAATACCAATTGTGAAGCCAATATCACCATTACTTTAAATGGAACTACGTTACCAACAATTCAATCAGTTGCATTATCAGACACTGATAGTTTTGCTTCTAACACAGGAGTAATTACGATTTTGGCAACAGGAACAGATAGTCTTAAATATAGTATTGATGGTGGATTAAATTTCTCTGATGGCAATGCTTTTACGAACCTTGGATTGGGAACTTATACCATTGTCGTAGCAAATGGCGATGAAGCTTGTCCAGTAATGTATAGCAATAATCCAATTCAAATTGACCAAAGCTGTACGGTGAATGCAGGAGAAGATAGAACAATTTGTCCAGGAGCGGCAGTTGCTTTATCCGCTAATGGCACCGCTCCAATTTTTGGCTGGGCACCGAGTACTGGATTAAGTTGCACAGATTGCCCCAATCCAATTGCAAATCCTGATACCACGACGACGTATATCGTCACCAATAGTGGGGGAGGTTGTTTTGAAATGGATACCATTCTAATAACCGTTTTACCAACGATTACTGCTGATTTTAATTTTATAACTAGTTGTGCAGATTTGTCTGTTCAATTTACCGATACTTCTCGTACAGCAGGTACGATTACTAATTATTCCTGGGACTTTGGAGATAGTGGTACTTCAACGGAAGCTAACCCGAATCATACTTATGGAACTGCTGGCAGTTATACAGTTCGATTAACGACAACCATTTCAGGAGGCTGTACCAATACTGTTTCGAAATTAGTCGTCGTAGGTAGTGGATTGATGGGAACAGTAAGCGAGGATGCGACTATTTGTACAGGGGATTGTGTTCAATTAATGGCAGCAGGCGGTACAACTTATGCTTGGATGCCTGCGGAAGGACTAAGTGCGACTGATATTGCTAATCCAATGGCTTGTCCAACAGTAACCACGACTTATTATGTGACAATTACGAATGGAGCTGGTTGTATGACCACGGATAGTGTAACGGTAACTATAACGAGCCCAACAATTGGGGCTTCTGCTAGAGGCACTACTTGTGGAAATAATAATGGGATGATTACTATTATTGCTTCTTTATCTGGAGCAACTTTAGAATTCCAATTAATTGATAATGGCGAATGGTTTACGAGCAACAGTTTTACTAATTTAGTAGCGGGCGAATACAATGTACGAATAAGAACAACTAATGAAAATTGTGTAACGCCTTTCCAAAATAATCCAGTGGTTATCGGGGATACGCCTGGAGCGGTGATAGATAGTATTACGGCAAATAGCCCAACAGATTGCAATATGGCCAATGGTAATATAACCATTGCCGCATCTGGAGCTAATCCATTAATTTATACCATAGATGATGGCGCTAATTGGAGTAATTCCGCTAGTTTTACGGGATTAGGACAAGGCAATTATACCATTCAAGTAGCTTATGCAGATACAACTTGTATAACGCCTAGCCAAACCATTCAACTAAATCCACCAGTAGCACCTATTATTTTGGAAGTGACTAGTACCAATCCGACCACTTGTGGGAATAATGATGGTACGATTAATATTGAAGTCGATGCAGTAGCAGCAGGAACTAATTTATTTGAGTTTAGTTTAGATGGAATTAATTGGCAGGCTAATAATTTGCTAGATACTTTAATCGCTGGAACTTATAGTGTTTTTGTTCGATACGAAAACCAAAATTGTATTACAGAATATCCAACGACGATTACTTTAAATCCAGCTAATCCACCTGTTATTTCGACCATAGTAGGGATGCCACCAAGTACCATTGATAATAATGATGGAAGCATCGAAATTACAGCTACAGGAAGTAGTGATTTAGAATATAGTATTGATAATGGCCTAAGCTGGCAAGCCAATAATATTTTTAACGATTTAGATACAGGGACTTACGATATTATTGTTCGGTACACGGATGAAAGCTGTCCAACTGTTTATGATAGACCATTAATTTTAAGTGTTGATGGCTGTCTGACCGAAATTGATATTCAAGAAGTAATAACGACTATCCCGATGGGCTGTGCAGATAATAATGGTCAAATTGAAATTATTGCAGATGGAAGGGCCAATCTAGAATATAGTATTGATAACGGCGTAACTTGGCAAACAAGCAATCTATTCGATAGCTTAAACACAAATGGTTATATAGTAGCTGTGAGAACTGCTGATGAAATTTGTCAAACGACTTATAATCAACCCGTTGTGCTAATAGGCGATTTTGCACTAGAAGTGACGGAGGTAATCAGTACAAACCCTACAGGTTGTGGAACAACGGATGGAACAATGACCATTACTGCTTCAGGTGCTGATAACTTAGAATATAGTATAGATAACGGAGAAACGTGGCAAGCAGCTCCTATTTTTAATAATTTACCTGCTGGTATATACACTATTGTCGTAAGAACACCTGATGACCTTTGTCAAGGAACGCATAATGCTCCTGTTATTTTAATGGGTAGCGGAGATATTATGATTACAGAAATTACTAGCACCAATCCAACTGGATGTGGCGAGGCAAATGGAACAATAACGATTGCTACGGCTGGTCTGACTAATTTAGAATATAGTATTGATAATGGGGAAAATTGGCAAGCAAGTAATGTTTTTAATAATTTAGCTGCTATGTCCTATGATGTTTTAGTAAGAACCGATGATGGGCTTTGTCAAGTTCCTTATAATAATCAAGTTGTTTTAATCGGCGGAGGAGATATAGTCATTACGGAAGTGATAACGACAAATCCAGGCGATTGTGGCGCATTTAATGGAAGTATCTCTATCAATGCAACAAGTACCGATATCGTAGAATATAGTATTGATAATGGAATCAATTGGCAATTTAGTAGCACGTTTACAAATTTGGCAACAGGGACTTATGCGGTATTGGTTCGTACAACCGATGCGCTTTGTCAAACAGCCTATAATGCCCCCGTCGTCCTAATGGGAAGTCAGCCTATCACTATTCTAGATGTATTCGGAAGTCAGCCAAGTGCTACAGGGAATAAGGATGGAATGATTGAAATTTTTGCAGATGGAAATGAGGTTTTAGAATACAGTATTGATAATGGCGCATCTTGGCAAGCAAACAACATTTTTACGAATTTAGGGGAAGGTACTTATACAATTACCGTACGTTATGTAGGTGGCAACTGTAGCGTAACTTATCCTACGCTAATAGTACTTGATGCGGCAGTATGTTTAGCATTCATTGACATAATAGGGCAGCGTCCACAAGCATGTGGTGCGAACGATGGACAAATTTTTATAGTGACCAATGTTGTAGGGTCAAATGTAGAATATAGTATTAATAATGGATTGACTTGGCAAAGTGAAGAAATATTTGAAAATCTTGCTGCTGGAACATACACCATTTTAGCTAGAAGAATAGATATAAATTGTCAAATTATTTTTGATAATCCGATTGTTTTAGAAGGTTCGTCGAATGCTTTTAGCGTCGTAACACCTATTCCGAACAGAGCGGTTTGTACAGACACTTTAATGGCAGTATCCGTCACTTTAAGTGATTTAATTGATAGCTACCAAATAAATAATGGGGCAATTGCCAATCCAGTATTAAATGGAACAACCTTGACTTTTGATGCCTTGGTAACCGATTTATTTAATGAATATGAAATCACTTTTACCAATGCTATTGGCTGTGAAGTAACGGAATCCTTTGTTATTTTTCAAGCAACAGATACCGAAGCAGATTTTGTAGTCATTGAACCTTACTGTCGAGAGATGGAAGTGAGTCTATTATTTACAGGTACAGCAACACCAATGGCTGATTTAATTTGGGAATTAGATGGTGGTGTTTTAGTGTCTAGTTCTCCTGCCACGGCGACAGAACCAGCAGGGAAAGAAATCGTGGTGAGATGGGATAATGAAGGAAGCCGATTAATTAAATTGACCATCAATGATGGTGGGTGTGTAGATGATGAATACGAAAGTATTTTTGTTAGAAAATTACCTTTAGCAGAAGCAGGAGAAAATGTTTCTATTTGTATGGGCGAATGTACGGAATTAGCAGGTAGTGGAACAGGTGTCTGGTATACTTGGAGTCCAGCAGTTGGCCTAAGTTCAACGGATGGCGCTACGGTAACTGCTTGTCCGACAGAAACGACGACTTATACCTTGACGGTAATGAGCGCGGATGGCTGTGTATCAGTAGATAGTGTGACCGTAAATGTAGAAACGGGGTTTGTCATTATGACCGAAGATGCGACTATTTGTGAAGGAGAATCTATCCGTTTAAGCGCTTCAGGTGGCACGACTTATACTTGGTTTCCTGGCGTTACTTTAGATAATCCTAATATAGCGACTCCCGTTGCAACGCCAGCAGTGACCACGCTTTATAAAGTGGTATCCGCCAATGAAAATGGTTGTATAGATACGGCTTATGTGACGGTGTTTGTGAACCCAAACCCAGTAGCTATTGCCTGCGAAGATAAAACGATTTGTAGAGGCGATAGTATTCAGTTAATTGTTACGACGCATGCGCAATATAGCTGGAGTCCAACCAATACTTTGCTGAATCCAAATAGTGGAACACCTATTGCTTTTCCAACGGAAACGACAACTTATACCGTAACTGTCACGGATGAAAATGGTTGTACAGATACAGATGAAGTGATAGTTTTTGTGAATACGCCACCAACAGTAAATGCGGGCAGTGATGTCACTATTTGTCCGAATGCTAGTACGAACTTAAGTGCCTCTGGCGCAATTAATTATAGTTGGTCACCCGCTACGGGATTAAGTAATCCAACTATTGCCAATCCAATAGCCAATCCTGCTGTGACCACCACTTATACGGTGACAGGAACAGGCCTAAACGGATGCACTAATGAAGATCAAGTAACCGTTTTTGTCACAGAAGATACAGGTATTTCTGCTGGAAATGATGTCACTATTTGTGAAGGAAATGTGGTGCAATTAAATGCTATTGGTGGAAGTAATCATAGTTGGTCACCTGCTACAGGATTAAGCAATCCAACTATTGCCAATCCAGTGGCAACACCTTCGGTTACGACTACTTATACCGTAACTGGAGTAAGTACAAATGGCTGTCCTGTAGTGGATATGGTTACCATAACGGTGCTTCCAAATCCAGAAGCTATTGCCTGTGAAGACAAAACGATTTGTCGAGGAGATAGTATTCAATTAATTGTTACGACGCATGCGCAGTATAGTTGGAGTCCAACGAATACTTTATTAAATACAACGAGTGGTACACCAATTGCTTTTCCAACGGAGACCACAACTTATACCGTCACCGTAACGGATGAAAATGGTTGTACGGATACCGATGAAGTAGTCGTATTTGTCAATACGCCAACTGTTGTTAATCTAGGCCCAGATAGAACAATTTGTGAAAGTGGAACAGTTTCTTTAGATGCAGGGGAGGGCATAGCTTATCAATGGAGTCCAGCAACAGGATTGAGTAATCCAAATAGTAGAAATCCAATTGCAACGGTTACCAATACAATCACTTATACCGTTCAGGTAACGAATACAGATGGTTGTATAGGAACAGATGAGATAACGATTAATGTGAATGATAGTCCTAATGCTGATGCTGGTCCGCCAGTTGTTTTATGCCCAGGAGCTTCTGGTCAATTAATGGCTTCTGGAGGGGTGACTTATCGATGGAGTCCGACAACTGGTCTAAGCAATCCAAATATCGCTAATCCAATTGTTACGACTAATCAAGTAACCAGTTACCAAGTTACAGTTACCGATGAATTTGGCTGTACGGCTACAGATGAAACATTAGTCACAGTTTCCTTACCGCTAGCAGTTGACCCAATTATTACTAATGCAAATTGTTGTGGAACAGGAGGAAGTGCGACATTGAATGTATCTGGTGGTTTTGGGAATGTAACTTATAATTGGTCACCAAATGTTGCTAATTCCAATACAGCAACTGATTTAGCCGCTGGGTTTTATAAAGTAATTATCTCAGATGCGGTAGGTTGTAGTATTATTTTCACTTTTGAAGTGAAAGAAGATTGTACGGGTTGTCCAGATATGTTCCCAGAAGATGAAAGATGTGTTAACGACACTGCCACTACGGAACGAATTTGTTTGCCAATTGCCTTAGAAGACTTAGCAGATTACGAAATTTTAGTAGATAGAGTAACTTATTTACCAGACCATGGATGTGCACCTGAAAACCTGACTGCTTATTCTTACGCTTTAGTAGAAGGTCAAGGAAATACGGGAATGTATCGGGTAGAAAATTGGGAGGTCGATGGACAAATATTTAACACGGAGGTAGAAACAATGGAAGAGTTGACTTTCTGGATGAATACCGTTGACCCAGGGGGGAATTGGATTATCCATCCATCTATTTTAACCATTATTGGAGGTAATCCGAATAAAGCATACGGAACAATGAAAGTCGTACAACTCACTAAATGGATTGAGACGATGTTGCAACCAGATGTGACGGGCGTTGCTACGGGTAGTGTTATTGAAGTGGATGTGCGTAATATGGATTTACCAAGAGAAATTATTATTACGGATAAGTCAACCTGTTGTTCGGATACGCTTTTATTAAAAAGATGTGGCCAAGAACAACCTTGCGCAATCGAAGTTGTTGAGCTTGATCAGTACGATATGATGGTTACTTGTGGCGAATCAGCTGAAATCTGTCTAGATATTCCATTTAATAGCATCGGAAATTATGAATTGGAGGCGAATAATAGACCATTTACAGGAGAAATATTGCCTTGCAATTTTGACTCTATGTTTGCCTATACGTACTTTACTTTACCTGGTCAAGGAACAGCAGGACCTTATCAGATTACTAATTGGATGGTTGACGAACAGATGCATGGAGGAACATTTAATTCCTTACCTGAATTTGTCCAATTGGTAAATCAAATTGACCCAACGGGCAATTGGAGACTAGACGAATCTACTTTGACCATTCAAGGAGGGAATGCAAGGACAGAATATGGAGCAATTAATATAGAACAAATTAATACGCGTTCCATTGCTACCCTAGAATTGAATGCTAACCTGATTCCAATGGGAACCACCCTAACTTTTGAATCAGGAAATTATGAACTATTGATTAATGATAAGGATTCAGGTTGTCGAGACCGTGTTTTAGTAAATGTGACTTGTGATGGAGTAGAACCCGTGGATACGACTATCACACCCGTGGATACGACTATCACACCCGTGGATACGACTATCACACCCGTAGATACGACTATCACACCCGTGGATACGACTATCACACCCGTAGATACGACTATCACACCCGTGGATACGACCATCACACCCGTGGATACGACCATCACGCCCGTGGATACGACTCTATGCTTAGACTTTATTACAGAAGAAGTCCTATTTGCTATGGTGACTCGTTGTGATTCCATAGTGTCCTTCTGTATTGATATTCCATTTGCTAAAATAAATGAATATGCACTTACTATTGATGGGCAAGCTTATCAAGGTGAGTTAACAAATTGCAATGAGGAGACCAATATTTCAATTGGAGTAGGTGGTTTTAATCTTCTTTTTGAAAATATTACCACAGGTTGTAAAGATAGTATTATTCTAGCCGTAACCTGTGCAACTAGTCCACGAGAAGAGGTTATCACCTTAGAAGAAGGAGCAACGGAAATGTATTGCCCAGAATCAGATAATTTAATGGGGGACATCATCAGAATAGATAATGTATGTCCAGAAGAATCAGGCCTATTAAGCAGTCTTTTATTAGATACCTTAGATTATTGTGTTAATGTAACAGGGCTTTCAGAAGGGGAGGAAAAAGCTTGCTTAGTGGTCTGTGATGCCAATGGTATTTGCGATACGACTTATTTAACTATTCGAGTAACGCCTAAGCCTTTATTGAATCCAGTAGCAGAGCGAGACATAGATACCACCCGTGAATCTACCCCTATTACAATTGAAGTATTGAATAATGATTCTATCTATGGTATTTTACGAAATATGGAGATTTTGGAGCAACCAGCAAATGGTAGAGCCACTTTTAATTTGGATAATACCATTACTTATATCCCAAATGATAACTTCTGTGATTCAGGTACACCTGACTTGATTATGTATGGTATTTGTAATGATAATGGTTGTGATACCGCCATGGTAGAAATATGGGTACCATGTGGAGAATTAGATATTAAAAATGGCTTTTCTCCAAATAATGATGGCGTCAATGATTTCTTTAGAATCAGTGGGATACAAAATTTCCCTAATAATAATTTGAAAATCTTTAATCGTTGGGGGTTAGAAGTATTTAACCAGAGCGGATATAAAAATAGATGGAACGGAACTTTCCAAGATAAAGATTTACCTGATGGTACCTACTTCTACGTATTCGATGATGGAAAAGGAAAGAAATATTCAGGCTGGGTGCAGATAAATCGGTAATGCAGTAGGCAGTACATAATTTTGACGATAAATTAGGTTGAGAGGGAGTAGGGATTAAATCCTGTAAATCTTGAATAATCCTGTCAACCTGTAAAAATATATTAAGGTGTTTTTAGTAAATGCTCGGTCGGTTTTGGCGATCGAGCATTCTTTTTTTGATGTTGAATGAATTACATTTTAGTGGAAATCAAATAACTTGAATGGTTATATTGTTGAGTAGCCATAAAACCATTCAACAATATAACTAGTTGACTAATCTTGAAATACGATGATTGAAAACAAATTTCACTCATTTGTAACCTCCTCTAAATTTCTTGATTAAGACCATTAATGAAATCAAGAATGTCGGACTGTCCTTCTTTTTGAACGGAAGAAGTAATAAATTCTTGAGGTAAAGCCTCCCAATGCTCTAAAAAAGAAGCACGAATAATATCAATATTGGGTTGTACTTCAGCAGGCTTAAGTCTATCAATTTTAGTGTAAACGAGGGCAAAAGGAACGTTCTTATCCCCTAACCAATTTAAGAAATCAATATCAATTTGTTGGGCAGGAATATTGGCATCAATGAGTACAAAAGCGCAAGCTAAGGTTCTGCGATGTTGTAAATACCCTTCTATCATTATTTCCCATTCTCGCCTTTTTTTCTTTGAAATTTTGGCGTAGCCATATCCTGGTAAATCGACTAAATACCAATCTTTGTCCACTAAAAAATAATTAATCAGCTGGGTTTTACCCGGTTTTTTTGAAATTCTTGCCAAACCATTTCTACCCGTTAACATATTAATCAAAGAAGATTTACCCACATTAGAACGACCAATAAAAGCATATTCTGGTCGCTCATCTTTTGGGCAAGACGAAATACTTGGATAACTTGCTACATATTTTACCGCTTGCATCGTTCTAGCCATTATTCAATTATTTTAAAATAAAAAACGTAAAATTATAACTTTTCAACTTAGGATAAGCTGAAACCACTTATTTTTGCTTTCTGAGGGGGCGGAAATGATGAATATAAAAACGTCTGCACAACGCCAATTATTTAAAAAATTAGTTTTCTAAACTAAAATAGGAAATAAAAGTTATAATTTGAACAACTTTGTAGCAGATTAAAACTTTAAAAAGTAACGAGGAATCAATAATTATCGTTTAATTTGTGAAATTGTATAAATAATTGAAGCATAAATTGCTTCAGATGCAACTTTGAGGCAAATATAATTACTCCTATCTAATGAAAGTAGCAATTAACTTTTTGGTACTCAAATCTGGACGATTAAAGCTTCAGTGCGGTCCACTAAAATTCACCATCACGACGTCCGATATGGTAAAAAATATACTTTTATTTATTGCTTGCTGCACTACTTTTAGCCTTTTTGCACAGCAACCGAGTAATTATAGTCTATACATGTTTAATAAATTTTCCTATAATCCAGCCTATGCTGGAATGGACAATTCATTGAGTTTTAATGGACTTTATCGGAAACAATGGTCAGGGCTAACAGACAGTCCAACTACCCAAAATATTAATGTTCATATGCCCTTATACATTCTGAGTGGAGGTATTGGCATAAATGTTGAGAATGAGAAGTTAGGTTTAGAGGAGAACCTACTTGCAACCCTTTCGTATAATTTTCAGCTCCCCGTTGGAAAAATTGGAATTTTAGCTATTGGTGCGAGTGGCGGAATTTTTCAAAAAAGCTTAGATGGATTGAGGATATTGACCCCAGATGGTCAATATGAAGGATTAACAATAAATCATAATGATGATTTGCCATTGCCCACAGGAGATGTAAGTGAATTAACCCCCACCTTTAATGCAGGCATTTATTTTAAAACAGAGACCTTTGAAGCAGGATTATCCACCATCAATATTCAAGAACCAGTCATTGAAGGTACCTTCTTTTCTACGACTTTAAGTCGTAACTATTTTTTTAATGCAGCGTACCAATTTGACCTACTAAGGAGTGTTAGTGTGCATCCTTCGGTACTCATAAAAACGGATTTGATAGAGACGCAAATCGAAGCATCTGTTTTATTTAAATATAATGACAATATATTTGTAGGCGGGTCGTTAAGAGGGTATAATACCAATACCCTAGATGCCGCAAGTTTGATAGTCGGATTGAACCTAAGTGAAAAAATAACCATGGCTTATGCCTATGACTATACTTTATCAGATTTAAACTTAGTCAGCAATGGAAGCCATGAAATCATGATTAGTTATAATCTAGGAAGAGAAATCGGAAAAGGTAAACTACCAAAGATTATTTTTAACCCAAGATATATAGATTAATCGCTAAAATACGGATTTAAGAACCGTGTTCTAAATGTACTTCACACGGTCTCATTTGAAGAGAAATGTAAGACAGTTTGCAAAAGTTTGAAATAAGTTATAATTAGCAACTTTTTTTGAAAAACAAGGCACTAAGAATTGAAATAGAGGCGTTTTAAGTTTGCAGATGTAAAAATAAAGGCACAGATAGATTATCTTGAACAGCAACTAATTATCAAAAAGTAGATAATTACAGCAATTAATCTCCAAATTGTCGCCAATCATCAAGATTTATTTTTTTTTATTCTTTGAAAAACACTTAACCGATTAACTTTACGGTCGTTTTTGCGGGCGAAGGAAGCCCAAACAAATTAAAGGTAATTATGAGCGTCAACATGAGAAAAATGTCAAAGTTTTTGTTTTCCCTGGTTTTATTATACGGCCTTACCACTGCTTGTGGTAAAAAAGAAGGTGGTGAGTTAACCGGAGTGTTAGATCGTCCTACTTTCAATGGAATCAATCCTTATGGTATGCAATACATTCCTTCGGGGACTTTGCATATTGGACCTGCTGATCAGGATTTAAGAAGTACCTATGTCCAAAGACCTAAATCTATTTCGATTCAAGGTTTTTTTATGGATGAGACTGAAATCACTAATAATGAATATCGCCAATTTGTCGATTGGGTAAGAGATGAGAAGGCTTTACGGCTTTTGGATTATATGGCAGAAGATGATAATGGGGATTTAACGGAAAAAGTAGATTGGGATTATCGAGATGAAATAGATTGGGAAGATACAGAAAGCGAAATCCAAGATTTATTTTATGATGAAGAAAGTTTTATCTACACAGGAGATGAGCCTAATATGGGCGGTAAAACAGTCGACATTGATAAATTAGTTTATGAATATAAAACTTACGATTGGAAAAAAGCTGCGGAAGAACGAAGTTTTTCTAACATTGACAAATATGCTCAAGAACATTCAGTAAATATTTATCCAGATATTTTCTGTTGGATTAGAGATTTCTCTTATTCTTATAATGAGCCAATGACTAGAAATTATTTCTGGCACCCTGCTTTCGATGATTACCCAGTAGTTGGTGTGAATTGGAAAATGGCACAGGCTTTCTGTAATTGGAGAACTGAACTTTGGAATACTTTCAAAGCGACTCAAAAAAATGAAGTAAATACAGAAGACTTCCGTTTGCCTACTGAACACGAATGGGAATATGCTGCAAGAGGTGGACACGATTTAGCACCTTATCCTTGGGGTGGTTTTTATACTAGAAATGGTAAAGGTTGTCTATTAGCCAACTTTAAGCCAGGTAGAGGTAATTACCCAGAAGATGGTGGTTTGTATACAGTGGCTGCTGATATGTATTTTCCGAACGATTACCTATTGTACAATATGTCAGGAAATGTAGCAGAATGGACTTCTTCTGCTTATTATGAAAATGCTTACTCTTTCTTACATGATTTAAACCCAGATATTCGTTATGATGCAACGGATGACGATTATGAAGCAGATCAGCGTAAAGTAATCAGAGGTGGCTCTTGGAAAGACGTGGCTTATTTCTTGCGTTGTGGTGTTCGTCACTGGGAATACCAAGATACAACAAAATCATATGTTGGATTTAGATGCGCCTTAACTTTCTTAGGTCGTTCTATCAACGATGATTTTTAATCAATAAAGCATAAATATAAAAATGGTACGAATATTTAATACAATAATGTTCGTACCATTTTAGTGTTATAAAAGAATGGTTTTGTCTTTTTTACGGACTGAATCATGGATACCAACTAAAAATTAAATAAAACACCCTTCAAAAACCGTTACTTTTTAGAAAATAAACATTATTAAGGTAAGAAGGAAATAAGTGGATATTTAAAATATTGCAGCATTTTATTTTTGATGTTTTGTGATATTCAAAATTTAACATTTACGCTTTCTACGTTATTTAATTAAGTAACAATCTAACAATTTTAATAACCTACAATAACATTCAGAAGTTATGAGTTTTGTAAAGTCAAAAGGATTCAAGTATTTAAAGAATTTATTAATCGGTGTTGGTGCGGCTGTAGTATTAATGGGCGCATTATTTAAATTAGAGAGCTGGCCTTATGCAAGTGAGATGCTAATCCTTGGATTATCAGTAGAAGCATTAATATTCTTAGTATTAGGAATTTTAGGACCAGAAAAAGATTATTACTGGGAAAAATTATATCCAGGTTTAGATGAATATGGTGCAAAAATCCAACCTTTAGCTGCTGGCCCTGTAGGCGCTTCAGCACCAGGTTTAAATGGTGAAGTTGTAGAGCAACAATTAGGTGGTATGTTGAATGAGTTGCAAGGAATGTCTAAGAGCTTAGGTTCTTTAAAGGCATTACAAGAAGCAGATTTCTCAGGAACAGGACAGCAAATTAAACAAATGAATAGCTTCTATTCAAAGTTAAACGAGGCAATGGCTGATTTAGCAGATTCTGTAGATGAAACGAAGCACTACAAAGATCAATTAACTGCTTTAAATACCAATTTGAACTCATTGAATGGTGTTTACGGAGGTATGTTATCTGCGATGTCTAATATCGGTGGATCTAAAAGCTAAAAATTGTTAACTAGTTAAATTGTTTTACTGTTTTGAAAGCCGTAGGACAATCTAGTAATAAAGCAATTTCAATTATTTAAAAATTAGTTGTGGGTTACATTTTACGAGAAAGTAATCAAAAAAATATAAGCTCTACAACGATCCATAAAATTTTCAAAAATGTCTATTCCTAAGGATCCCAGGCAGTTGATGATTAACCTAATGTATCTGGTATTGACCGCATTGTTAGCGTTAAACGTTTCCGCCGAAGTGCTGAACGCATTTAAGACTATTGACAATAGTTTGACAAAATCAAATATAACGACGAATAAAGCCATTGATGAGCAGGCAGCTGCTTTGAATGCTTTATTGGGAGAAAAATCAAAAGAAAAATTTAAACCATTAGGTGTTGCTGTATCAGATATTCGAGCGGAAATCGCTGGTTTCAATGATTATGTCGAAGGTATCAAAAATGATTTAATTGATGCCGCGGGTGACAAAAATGGTACGGTTGATGACGCTGATTTTCTTTATCCTGAAAACCCTGCGAAGAAAATTATTAAGGGGAAGAAAAATAAAGACGTTACCACAAATATGTTGGTAAAAGAAGGAAGAGGAGATGAATTAGCGCTTAAGATAGCGGAGGTTAGAAAAAATATTGTTGAAATCTACACTAAGGTTATCAATGATAATAAAGAAACATTTGGCTTTGTTAAAGGTGGTAGAGTAGACCAGGCAGCGGCAGATGCAAACATTGCTTCTTTTTCTAATAATATTTCTTTAGATATTGACCAAAATTGGGAAGAGCAATCAGATGGAGATAAAACGAGTTGGGCGGATTTCCGTTTCCGACAAATGCCTTTGATTTCTGTTTTACCTTTATTAACTAAATTTCAGACAGATGCTAAGAATGCGGAAGCATTAGGTGTTAGTAAATTAGCGGAATTAGTTGGTGGTAAGCAAATTGTATTTAATCAATTTTTCCCTGTAATCAATGCTAAGAAAGCTTATGTAATTAAAGGCGGAAAATTTGAAGCAGAAGTATCTTTAGGTGCTTATAGTTCTGATATTCCACCTTCAAATATCAATCTTACCGTAAATGGGAGAAGATTGCCAGTAGGAAAAGATGGTAAAGCAGTCTTTTCAGATGCAGCTTCAGGCTTAGGTACTAAAACCTTGAACCTTAGTGCAACGGTAACAAACCCATTAACAGGAGAAGTAACTACTTCAAAATCAACTTTTGATTACGAAGTAGGAGAAACCTCCGCAACTGTATCTGCGGATAAGATGAACGTTTTTTACATTGGTGTAGAAAATCCTATTTCTGTATCTGTAGCTGGTGTATCAAGTAATGCCGTAAAGGTAAGCTGTGCTGGTGGTGGTTGTAACTTAAAAGGCGGAAAAGGGAAGTACGTTGTAAAAGTGACAAGACCAGGAGATGTTAAAATCAATATTTCTGGTGGAGGCTTGTCTAAGTCTGCTGATTTTAGAGTAAAGCGAATTCCTGATCCAGTTGCTAAACTTGGTAAAAAACAAGATGGTACAATGGGAAATGGAGAATTTAAAGCTCAAAGAGGGGTGATTCCTTGGTTAGAAGGCTTTGATTTTGATGCAAAATGTAAAATTCAGGGATTCAATTTAGTTAGAGTTGCTAAACGACAAGATCCTGTTTCTAGTAATAATCGAGGTGGTACTTTTAACGAGAAATCTTTAAGATTAGTGCGTGCAGCCAAGCCTGGCGATACTTATTATTTCGAAAACGTAAAAGCTACTTGCCCTGGTGATGCGGCAGGAAGAAAGATTAATTCAATGGTCTTTAAAATTCGATAAGCTATTAGTTGCCTGTTTCCAGTTGCCTGTTTTTGGTAACTGGAAACGGTTAATTGGCAACCGACCTAATAATATGTCAGCCTTTTAGCAAAAAGTATTTTTAAGCATAATTTTTGCAGCTTTATAGGCGTTTTAGCATTGTAATTTTTTGTAAAATTTATTTATTAAAATCGATTATGAATATTAAGTGCTTAATTGGATGTTTCTTATGTTTTTTTGCTGTCCAACTAGTAAATGCTCAAGATTTACGAACTGGAACAGAAGGGGAGTATAAAACGGAAGCGGGCGAAGAATTTGATGCGCCTTTGGATGGTATTGTAGAAAAGAAAATCATTACTGATAGACGAGTACTACCATATGATGACATCCGAGAGGCGGATATATTCTGGGAAAAAAGAGTCTGGAGAGTGATTGATGTAAGAGAAAAATTAAATCTTCCTTTTTCTTATCCAGAAGAGCCATTCTTCTCGATTTTAATGAAAGCTGCAGAAGAGGGAGAAATCACGGTTTATGGAACAGAAGATGATAAATTTTCTTATCCATTAGCACCTGATGAAGTAGCCTCTATGGGCGCAACAGTAGATACAATTATCGCTTTTGACCCAGAGACTTACGAAGAAGAGATTACAATTGTCAGAAATGACTTAAATCCAGAAGATATTAAACAGTTTAGAATCAAAGAAATTTGGTTTTTTGATGAAGAATCTTCTACGTTACAAGTAAGAATTCTTGGAATTGCACCATTAAAAGACGAATACGACGAGAATGGGAATTACAAATATACGACACCATTATTCTGGGCTTATTATCCTGAATGTAGAGAAATATTAGCTCGGCATAGAGTATTTAACCCAGAAAACGATGCGGATATTACCACTTGGGAAGATTTAATGGAAGAACGTCGATTTTCTAGTTATATCATGAAACGATCAAATGTTTATGATAGAAAAGTAGAAGAATATTTGACAGGGGTAGATATGCTTTTAGAAGCAGAAAAAATCCGTATGGAAATCTTTAACTTTGAACATGACCTTTGGTCTTATTAATAAGAATTTAGACTGCTAGCCTAAGCATCAAAAAGCCTCAACCGATACTATTCGGTTGAGGCTTTTTGTGTATACTAAAGTAGTTTAGATTTCTAATTTGAGTCAATTTATACAAAAATAGCTAAATTACTTTAGAATGCTTGCAAATACCGATAAACCAAATCAACAGGCAACCCCATTATATTACTGTAAGTTCCTTTTATTTTAGAAATTTTACACAAGCCAATCCATTCTTGAATAGCATAAGCACCAGCTTTATCATAAGGTTGGAATTTTTCGATGTAATAATCAATTTCTGTAGCGGATAATTTCTCTAGTTTTACTTTAGAAACACCAATAAAACTAACTTTTTTCTTTTTGGACAACAGACAAACACCTGTAATCACTGCATGCCACTTGCCAGATAGTTTTGTTAAAATCCGTTCTGCATCTTTTTTATCGGTAGGTTTCTCATAAATATTGTTGCCTTTGGTAACAATCGTATCTGCGGCCAAAATGATTTTGCCTTTTTTTAGAAAATCTTTGCAAGCTTTGGCTTTCTTTTCTGCTAAAAATAAAGGTACTTGTTGCGGAGTTAGCTGATTCGGATAGATTTCCTCCACATCCTTCGTTTTAATCTCAAATTGAAAACCTGCCTCAGTCAATAATTGACTTCTTCGTGGAGACTTAGAAGCTAGGATTAATTGAGTAGTCGTTAAAACGTTCGGGATGGTATATTTAGATTTACTCATTTTTTTAGTTTATTCATTCCATTCATTTCGGTAACCAGACCTTCTTTAATCGAAGCACTTTTTCTATTACATCTCGAACACATCCTTCACCACCGCCCAAAGGAGACATATATTGTGTAATGGCTCGTATTTCAGGTGCTGCATTTTTAGGACAAACGGGCAAGCCAACGATGCGCATGACTGGATAATCTGGTAAGTCATCCCCCATATAGAGGACTTGTTCGTTGTCTATTTCGTAGATCGTTTTAAATTCATCATAGGCGGCTTTTTTATCTCTTGTTTTTTCATAGATATCAGTGATACCAATTTCTTTAAAAATAGCCGCTAATCCGTTTAAACTACCCCCTGAGATAATAGCTACCTTGTATTTATGGTCAATAGCTTTCCTCAGTGCAATTAAATCCTTGTCGTTTAATTTTCGAACAATTTTTCCGTTTTCAAAAACGAATATACTATGGTCCGTTAAGACACCGTCCACATCAAAAACAAAGGCTTTAACCCTACGGAATTTCTCTAAGTTATTCATTGAAGGAAGGTATAAAGGTATAAAGGTATAAAGGTATAGAGGTATAGAGGTATAGAGGTATAGAGGTTAAATACCTTTGAACCTCTATACCTTTAAACCTATTAACCTTTCATTTATAAATTCTGAAAAGCTTTATCTAAATCTTCGATTAAATCATCTACATCTTCTACACCAACACTTAATCGAATTAAAGAATCTGTCAAGCCTACTTTTAATCGTTCAGGTCTAGGAATAGAAGCATGGGTCATGCTAGCAGGATGCCCGATTAAAGATTCTACACCACCTAATGATTCTGCCAATGTAAATAAATGAGTATTACTTAGTACTTTTTTAGCTTCTTCATAATCATCATTTGTTAAATCAAAAGAAACCATACCACCAAAATCTCTCATTTGTGCCTTAGCAATCTTATGGTTTGGATGGTCTTTAAAGCCTGGATAATAAACTTTCCCTACTTTAGGATGAGATTGCAAGAATTTAGCAATTTTCTTAGCATTTTTACAAGCTCGCTCTACTCTTAAATGCAGTGTTTTAATGCCCCTTAAAATTAAGAAACAATCTTGTGGTCCAGGAACTGCACCCACGGCATTTTGTATGAAATGTAAGCGATCTCCTAATTTCTTGGTTTTAGTGATAACGGCACCTAAGATTACATCTGAGTGCCCACCTAAGTATTTTGTGGCAGAATGTAAAACCATATCTGCGCCTAAATCTAATGGATTCTGTAAGTAAGGAGAAGAAAAAGTATTATCAACACAAGTTAAGATACTATTGGCTTTAGCAATCTTACAAATGGCCTTGATGTCAATAATATTTAACATTGGATTAGTAGGAGTTTCAATCCAGACTAATTTAGTCTTACCTCGGCTGATATGTTTTTTGAATTGCTTCGGGTCACCCATATCAACGAAATGGGATTTAATGCCATAAGGCTCAAAAATAGTACGCATCAATCGGTAAGAACCACCATATAAATCATTAGCTGCCAAAATCTCATCTCCAGGCTTCAATAGTTTCAAAACAGCATCCATTGCTGCTAAGCCACTAGCAAAACAAATCGCATCTTTCCCATTTTCTAGCGCCGCTAGATTTTTTTCTAAAACCGAACGAGTTGGATTTTTAGTTCTAGCATATTCAAACCCTTTATTTTTACCAGGTTCTGCTTGGGCATAAGTAGAAGTTTGGTAAATAGGGGTCATAATAGCACCTGTAGCTGGGTCTGGTTCAATACCTGCGTGGATAACTTTAGTTCCGAATTTCATTTTTTATGATTAAAAATCATTCCTGAAAAATAAAACCTCCAAACTGCACGAATTATTTTACGAAACAATTTGGAGGTTTACTTAAGTATTTGACATCAGTTAGTATATGTCAAGAATAGGAATTTTAGGAAAAAGTACTTAAGATTTTAGTTGCAAATCTCTACACCTCTGCACTTTTGTACCTTTACACCCTTTTATACCCTATCCCTTTCTTTTAATAACTTTCTTAACAGCATCAATGACATTTTGTATGCCAAGTCCGTATTTATCTAATAATTGATCAGGTTTTCCACTTTCCCCGAAAGAATCATTGACCGCAATATATTCTTGAGGTGATGGTAAATGTTGTGCCAATACTTGAGCAACGCTATCTCCTAAACCACCATGTCGCTGATGTTCTTCCGCAGTTACGACACAACCTGTTTTTCTGACAGATTTTAAAATGGCTTCCTCATCCAAAGGCTTAATCGTATGAATATTAATTAATTCACAAGAAATGCCTTCTTTGGCCAATGCTTTTGCTGCTTCAATCGTGTGCCAAACTAGATGTCCCGTAGAAAAAATACTAACATCTGTTCCTTCACTTAACATTAAAGCTTTACCAATTTCAAATTTTTGATTATCTGGCGTAAAAACAGGCCAGCCTGGACGACCAAAACGTAGATAAACTGGACCATAATGGTCTGCAATGGCAATCGTTGCTGCTTTGGTTTGGTTATAATCACAAGGATTGATAACCGTCATACCGGGCAACATTTTCATTAAACCAATATCCTCTAAAATTTGATGCGTAGCCCCATCTTCTCCTAAAGTCAGACCAGCATGCGAAGCACAAATTTTTACATTCTTATGCGAATAGGCAATAGACTGACGAATTTGGTCATAGACTCTACCCGTAGAGAAATTGGCAAAAGTACCAGTATATGGAATTTTTCCACCAATAGCTAAACCTGCGGCCACGCCCATCATATTGGCTTCAGCAATACCTGCCTGATAAAACCTTTCAGGACTATCCTTAATAAATTCTTGCATTTTTAAAGAGCCAATTAAATCTGCACATAAAGCAACTACTTGGTTATTCTTCCTACCAACTTCTGCCAATCCTGCACCAAAACCATCTCTGGTTGATTTTTTACCGTTAGCGACAAGTTTATCTAACATATTTACTAATTAACGATGAATGATAATCCCGATAGCTATCGGGAGAACGATGAATAGAAAACGCTCAAATTTAAAATAGGCAGCAAAAATAACCGATTCTTAGAGGAATACCAATTAAGTACTCTAACTAATTTAGTTTAAAATTTAGTTTTGGTACAAATGATTGATTGTTTGGGATGCTTCAATCCTTTAATTCCTTAATCCTTCTAGCTTTGTCCTTACTTTACCCACCATTTATCCACATATTCAATTTTCTGCCCCTTCATTTTCGCAATTAACTGGGCGGGTTCAGCAGCTACCATAATACGGTCACCATGAAAATCCTTTAAAAACCCTTCTTTAACCATATGTTGAATATGTGCTAGAAGATGGTCATAATAGCCATTTACATTTAAAATACCGATAGGTTTATCATGTAAACCTAATTGCTGCCAAGTAAACATTTCAAAGAATTCATCTAAAGTGCCAATACCACCAGGCAAGACAATAATACCTTCAGCGACGTCTACCATCTTCTGCTTTCTTTCGTGCATGGTTTCCGTAATAATTAATTCGCTAATACCATAATGAGCGACTTCCTTGTCTACTAAGAATTGAGGAATGGTACCAATTACTTTTCCATTTTTAGATAATACGGCATCTGCTACAACTCCCATTAAACCGACATTACCTGCACCGTAGACCAAAGTAATAGCTTGTGTGCCCATTATTTCTCCCAAAACTTTGGTTGCTTCGGTATAAGCAGGATTTAAACCAGAACTAGAACCACAAAAAACGGCTATACTTTTCATATTGACTTTATTTTAGTGAAAATGGAGGAACTATCCATTTTTCGGAATAGTTCCAACGTGACCGCAAAGTAAGGAAATAAATTTCAAATTATTCCTGTTCTTTCAAATGAGCCTCCAAATCATCTAATTTATCCAACCAGAATAATTCATATTGGCGCACCCATTTATAGACTTCCTCTAAAGGGGCTAAAGCTAAGGTGCAAATTCGTTCTCGCCCTTGTTTTTCAATCGTAATCAATGCCGATGCTTCCAAAATTTTTAACTGTTTGGAGATGGCTGGTCGACTAATTTTAAAATTTTCGGCAATGGTATTCACACTTTGTGGTGCTTTATTCAGTACTTCAATAATCTGTCGCCTAGTAGGGTCGGCTAATGCTTGCCAAGGGTCTCGTCTCATATTTTATTAGTTTAAATGGTAAAAACTCATGGAGTAATTACCATTTTTATTTTAAAAATTTACTGCAACAGCCTATTGTAACAAATGTTTTGTCAGTTTCTTCCGTAACATACTTTTCCAGCCAAAATTCAAAATTTGTCGAGTAAACCAACCGCCAAATCCTTCAAAACCAGCATGGGAAAGCGTCAAGAGCGTTTCATTTTTGGCC
Organism: uncultured Saprospiraceae bacterium; assembly: GCA_937928615.1. Lineage (GTDB taxonomy): Bacteria > Bacteroidota > Bacteroidia > Chitinophagales > Saprospiraceae > JAFMDF01. The sequence goes on from CALFWI010000397.1 coordinate 21,753, forward strand.
AATTCTTTGAGTTCCCAAGTAACAATGGTTGGTTTTTTCATGCCATTGGCTTGCCAAGAATAAGTGATGGAATTAGGTTGACTAAAAGATAAGACTTTGCAATGGACAATGCCATCCCAACCGCCTTGCGGTTTAGCTCTAAATTGAAAAATTTGACCTTCTCGCAATTCAAAATCAGTTGTTTGCATTAACCAATTAGATAAAGCAGCTTTGGTCGTTAACGCAGTCCACAGCTTATTAATGTCATGTTTATAAACACGTTTAATGTGGATTTGAGGTTTGGTAGTGGTGGTCGTTTGATTTAAAGTCATTACAGACATAATAATTAATTTTAAAAGATGAAGTAAAAATAAGCATAATTACTTAAAAGAGTAACTAATTGGTTACAAATATATAAGTAACCGATTAGTTACGCAAATATTTTTATTATTATTTTTTGAAACAGTAGATAATTTTCTGTTTTTTCAAAAAAAAACTATCTTTAGTCGGTATTCTAATGCATAACCAATAATTATGAGTCGTTTCTATTTTTTTGCTTTTTTAATCACGCTTTTTGTATTTAGTTGCGAACCAGCTATTCCAGAGAATTTGGAAGTAGCTTATCAAGGTTTGCCAGAAAAAATTGATTTTAATTTGCATGTCCGACCCATTTTGTCTGACCGTTGTTGGTCTTGTCACGGGCAAGATGAAGCAGCTAGAAAAGCCAACTTAAGATTAGATCAAGCAACAACTGCTTTTGCGCCCTTAACAGAAAGTGACGGTTTTGCGCTAGTCAAAGGAAGCCTTAGAAAAAGTGAAGTGTTTCATCGAATTATTTCAGCAGACCCTGAATATCAGATGCCTACACCAGCAAGTCATTTGACCTTGAATGCCACCGAAAAAGCAACGATTATTAAATGGATTCAACAAGGCGCTGAATGGAAAGATCATTGGGCATTTATCCCACCTCAAAAGCCAGTCATACAGAAAATAAAAAAAGAGGGCTGGATTCAAAATAATGCCATAGACCAATTTATTCAAAACAAATTAGTTGCCCAACAACTAACACCTGCTCCCATAGCAGATAAGGAAAGATTGCTCAGAAGAGTCTATATGGACCTAACGGGCTTGCCACCAACAATAGCAGCAATAGATGCTTTTTTAGCCGATAATAGTGCAAACGCCTTTGAAAAAGTAGTAGACGAATTATTACAGACCGATGCTTATGCCGAACGAATGACCATGGAATGGATGGATTTATCCAGATATGCTGATTCTCATGGGATGCATGCGGATGGTGCAAGATTGATGTGGCCTTGGCGAGATTGGGTGATTGAAAGTTTTAAACAAAATAAATCCTATGACCAATTTGTTACCGAACAATTAGCAGGAGATTTATTGCCAAATGCGACTAAAGCGCAAAAATTAGCAACGGCTTTTAATCGAAATCATGCTATGACCGCAGAGGGTGGGGCAGTAGATGAGGAATTTCGATTAGAATACGTTTTTGACCGTTCTAATACGACTGCCACTGCATTTTTGGGTTTAACGATGGAATGTGCCCGCTGTCATGACCATAAATTTGACCCTTTTTCCCAAGATGAATTTTATCAATTTGCGGCCTTTTTTAATAATGTCAAAGAATTGGGGATGACGGGAGACGATGGGAATTATGGCCCGATGTTAACTTTACCTGATGCAGTCACGGAAGCCAAATTAACGGAAATAAATGCCCGTATTCAAGCAAAAGAACAGGAACTAGCATTAACTAAAAAACAACTAGCGGAGCAAGGCACGTTTATTAAACAATTGATTAGTCACACGCCACGGCGACCAAAAGACATGGTTGGGTATTTTCCTTTTGATAGGATGAAGGCTTATATTAATAAAGGAAAACGGCCAGCAAAATACTTTGATGGGAATAAAAAATGTACGTCCCGAGGCGCACCAGTATTAGTAGACGGAAAAAAAGGACAAGCCATTACTTTTCCAGCTGGTTATGATGAAGTTTATTTAAGCGATATGGGTTTATTTGAAATGACCGAACCTTTCTCGGTAGGTGCTTGGATATATTTGACGGAAGACGACCGAGAAAAGACGCAAGTAATAGTTGGCAATGCAGGCGAAAAGAATAATTTTTGGCGAGGCTGGGATTTTTATTTAGATACGTTAAACAGAGTTTCTACTCGGTTAATTCATTCCTTGCCCCATAATTACCTGCATCAGCGTAGTCAAAATGCGGTCCCTTTAAATACTTGGACACATGTAGCGTTTACATATGATGGTTCTGGAAAAGCGGCAGGGGTCGAATTATTTATGAATGGTTTACCTATCGCAAGTGAGGTTGCTTTTGATAACCTCTATAAAAATATCCATCCTGTAAAAGTGGGCAATCATGAATTAAATAATACGCCTTTAAGAGTAGGGAAGAGCTATCGAAATTATACAGGAGAAAGCGGTTTTTTCAAAGGAAAATTGGATGAATTAATGATTTTTGACCGTCAAATCACTCCTTTAGAAATCCAATGGATAGCAGATGTAACGGACATTAAGGACGAAGCACAATTATTAGAGGAATATAAAATTACCCAACAACGACCCGTTAAAAAAATAAAGAGGGAATTACAACAATTGCGAACAGCACGATTGGAATTAATGAACCCCATAATGGAGGTAATGGTCATGGAAGAAACACCAGAGAACCGTCCAATGCATGTGTTAAATAGAGGCGTATACGACCAGCCTAAGCATACGGTAGAAATGGCGACTCCTACTAAAGTATTGGCTTTTTCCGAAGAATTTCCCGCCAATAGATTAGGTTTATCCCAATGGTTGTTTAATGAAAAAAATCCCTTAACGGCAAGGGTTGCCGTCAATCGTTATTGGCAATTGATATTCGGCAGAGGATTGGTGAGCACTCCACAAGATTTTGGTAGCCAAGGGGCCTTACCAAGCCATCCAGAATTATTAGATTATTTGGCGGTTTCTTTTCGTGAAAATGGGTGGGATTTAAAAGCATTATTAAAAGAAATGGTCTTATCGCATACCTATCAGCAGGATTCGAGGGCAACGGCTGAATTAATGGAAAAGGATCCATTGAATAGCTGGTTGTCCAGAAGTTCCAGTTATCGCTTACCTGCGGAAATGATTCGGGATAATGCCTTGAAAGCAAGTGGCCTACTCGTAGAAAAGATTGGTGGTGAAAGTGTCAAACCTTACCAACCAGAAGGTTTATGGATTGATTTAGGCAATTTCTCTCATCAACTGTTGCATTATAAAGAAGATGAAGGCGATAAGTTATATCGACGTAGTTTATACACTTTTGTGAGGCGAACGTCTCCACCTCCTTTTATGACCACTTTTGATGTCTCTTCCAGAGATAAATGTGTGGTACAAAGGGAACAAACGAATACGCCTTTGCAAGCCTTATTATTATTAAATGACCCCCAATTTGTAGAAGCGGCTAGAGTGTTAGCCGTCAGCATGCAAAAAGAAGGAGGCGATGACTTATCAAATCAAATCACTTACGCCTTTAGAAGTGCGACAGGACGAAAGCCACAACCCAAAGAAATCGCCTTATTAAGCGAATTATTTGAAAAAGAAAAAACTCGTTTTCAACAAAATCCTAAAGCAGCAAAAGAAGTCTTAGCCATTGGTAATTATCCTTTAGATAAGGCCGTTAATCGAATGACGACGGCTGCTTTGGCAACCGTTGCGAATACCATTTTAAACCATGATGAAGCTTATATGAGACGATAGAGTAGGGGAGAATCCTAAATCGACTCATTTACTTTAAATCAAGTTGCGGATAATTGTTGGTGTGTTTTATTGTTGTGGTACTGAATAACCCTGAATTCCAGATTTTTAACCCCATTAGCAATAAAACAATAGAACCATTTCAATTTTTTCGCTACTTGGATTATTTACTTATGCTCTCATTTACTCATTTATTCATCCTCTCATTCTTCTCCTATGTACTGTAAGAACTACGAAAAAATCCATTCTAGAAGGTCCTTCCTAGCTAAGTCAGCGATGGGACTAGGGGCTGCAGCTTTAGCTACTTTTCTAAATCCAATAACTACTTTAGGAAATCATCCAAATATAAATAACCTGCCTTTTAATGGCGGTATTTTAGGCAAACCACATTTTGCGCCAAAAGCTAAAAGAGTCATTTATTTATTTCAAAGTGGTGGGCCTTCTCAGTTGGATTTATTTGACCCGAAACCTTTATTAAAGAAAAGGAATGGGGAGAATTTGCCTGACTCTGTTCGTGGTGGGCAGCGATTAACAGGGATGTCAGGAGGGCAAGCAAGTTTCCCCTTAGCAGGATCCATTTTTGATTTTAAACAAAGCGGGCAAAGTGGAGCTTGGGTAAGTGAATTAATGCCGCATACGGCAAAAATTGTGGATGATTTATGCTTTATAAAATCCATGTATACCGAGGCGATTAACCATGACCCTGCCATTACTTTTATGCAAACGGGGAGTCAATTACCTGGTCGTCCTTCTATCGGTTCTTGGTTGAATTATGGTTTAGGCTCTGATAATGAAAATTTGCCAGGCTTCGTCGTTTTAGTCACTAAAAATAAATACGGGCAACCATTATATTCCAGATTATGGGGCAATGGATTTTTACCCTCAGAACATCAAGGCGTGCAGTTTAGAGCGGGAAAAGACCCTGTTTTGTATTTGAATAACCCAGCTGGGATGACCAATTTATCTCGTCGAGACCAGTTAAATTATTTAAAAAAATTACAAGAAATACAGTTTGAACAAATAGCCGACCCCGAAATTGAAGCTCGAATTGCCCAATATGAAATGGCTTATCGCATGCAAACTTCTGTCCCTGAAGTAACGGATACTTCGGGAGAACCAGACTATATTTATGACATGTATGGAGCCGATAGTCGAATACCTGGAACTTATGCTGCCAATGCTTTATTAGCGAGACGATTAGCAGAAAAAGAGGTGAAATTCATTCAGTTATATCATCAAGGTTGGGACCAACATGGTGCTTTACCAAGTGCCATCAAAAAACAATGTAAAGAAACCGACCAAGCAACGGCTGCCCTCATTACCGACTTGAAACAAAGAGGTTTATTAGAGGATACATTGGTTATATGGGGCGGGGAATTTGGCAGGACCAGCTATTCTCAAGGACAATTAACGGTAGATAATTATGGTAGAGACCATCACCCCAAATGTTTTACGATGTTTATGGCGGGGGCAGGCGTTAAAGCAGGTTTCTCCTTTGGGACAACGGATGATTTTGGCTATAATGTGCAAACAAATGGGGTGCATGTTCACGATTTTCAAGCGACTTTAATGCATTTATTAGGCATCAATCATGAACAGATGACTTTCAAATTTCAGGGAAGGCGCTATCGGTTAACGGATGTGCATGGGAAGGTGGTGAAGGATATATTAGCTTAAGTTTAATATTTTTTAGTATTTTCGTACTAATTTTTACAAATACATAAAACACCTTATATAATGAAGCGACAATTATTTTCCTTATTATTTTTGCTAACTATTGCTGTTTTAACCTTTGCGCAATCGGCAAAAGGCGGTTTAGCGCAAGCTGCACCCGCAGAAGTTGGGATGTCTGCCAAACGATTAGCTTTATTAGATGCCCATATCCAAAAATATATTGGAGAAGGGACCATGCCTGGCGGTGTATTTTTAATTGCTCGAAAAGGAAAAACAGTTTATTATAAAAATTTCGGACATACAGGGCTTGATAAAAAAGACGCCTACCAAAAGGATAACATTTTCCGTTTGGCTTCGATGACTAAGGCAGTGACTACGGTTTCGATTATGCAGTTATTTGAGCAAGGAAAACTAGGATTGGATGATCCTATTTTTTACTATATTCCAGGCTTTGCGAAGACGCAGGTATTAGATACTTTTAATCCAGCAGATTCTAGTTATACAACAGTTCCTTTGGAGCGTCCAGTTACTATTCGGCACTTATTGACGCATTCTTCGGGGATTTCTTATGGGGCTTTTAATCCTGGAAAAATTCAGGCAATTTATGAGAAAAATAATGCCAATCAATTTGGCTTGTCTCATCCAACCATGACTACTGCTCAAATGGCGGAACAAATTGCTAAAGCACCACTTATTTATCAACCGGGGACGCAATATATGTATGGTTTGAATATGGAAATTTTAGGTAGAATAGTAGAAGTAGTTTCGGGAATGCCCTTAAATCAGTATTTCAAAAAGAATGTTTTTGACCCACTTGGGATGGATGATACACGTTTTTATTTGGCCAAAGATAAACATGACCGTATAGTTCCTATTTATACCTATAATAAGGAAAAACAAATGATCATGGCGGATAAATCTTCTGGTATTGATCCTGACTATCCTATGTTTGCCGATAATAATCATTATGCTGGTGGTGGTGGATTGTCTGGAACAACTATGGATTATGCTAAGTTTATTCAGGCACTTTGCAATGGGGGAAGTTATAATGGCGTAAGGATATTGGGTAGAAAAACCATTGATGTCATGACTTCTGACCAATTAATTCGACAAAATGAAAATGGAAAAGGATTTAGTCAGAAACCAGGCTTAACTTATGGTTTAGGTTTCTCACTAAAAACAGCAGCAGGACAAGCGATTAACCCTAAATCTCCTGGTACTTACGAATGGGGTGGCGCATTTAATACGAAATTTTTTATTGACCCTGCTGAAGAATTAACCTTCGTTGGCATGACTCAAATTATTCCTTTTGTCCGTCCTGATTTTTGGGATAAGCTATATGCTATTATTTATGGGGCGATAGAGGAGTAGGAGGTTCAAAGGTATAGAGGTAATAAGGTATAGAGGGATGCCCTTTTGTACCTTGTTACCTCTAAACCCATTTACCTTTCTTCACCACTCAAACTTACCTAAATGTACTTGCCGAATCCCTTTTTTTCTATCTTCAAAATACCGTTTTAGCGTAAATTTAGAAGAAGGAAAGGCGATATCATCCCAAGGAATTTCTTCCTCTGTAAATAGTTTTATTTCTGTACTTTCTGGGGTGAGTTGATAATCTAAAGCCTGCAAATCTGCCAAAAAATGCATATAAACTTGGTTGATTCTAGGAATACTATAGACCATGTGTAGGCTAGTAATGGTTATTTTAGAAAGCGTTTCTTCGTACACTTCTCTAATAGCCCCTGCTTCTACGGTTTCCCCATTTTCCATATAGCCACCAGGGACATTCCAATAACCTTTCCGAGGCTCGATGCCTCTTTTACACAACATGACCTTATCTTCCCAGATTGGCAAAGCACCTGTGACAATGTTTGGGTTTTGGTAGTGAATGGTCTCACAATTATCACAAACATATCGGGGGCGGTGGTCGTCTGGTACAGGTTTTAAGGTGACTTCATGACCGCATTTGCTACAAAATTTCAAAATATTTGCGTTTAGTAACACAGCTCTCTGAGCTGCGAAATGTATTAAAATGTGATGTAACACAGCTCTCTGAGCTGTGAAATGTATTAAAATGTGATGTAACACAGCTCTCTGAGCTGTGAAATAAGGTACAAGTTGATAGAAAATATACAGTTTTACCAAAATGTTAGAAAACTAATTTATAGTTGGTAAGATACTATTCTTTTCACAATTCAGAGAGCTGTCTTACCTATGACTTTCTCCAAATCCTCAGGCGTATCAATCCCAATTGTTTCAATATCAGTCAAACCAATCCCAATCTTATACCCATTTTCCAACCAGCGTAATTGTTCTAAGGATTCTGCTTTTTCTAAAGCACTCATAGGTAATTTAGCAATCGCTAAAAGTGTTGCTTTTCGGTAACCGTAAAGCCCAATATGTTTATAAAAAGCATGTGAATTGACCCAATCTTCTTGTTGACTATTTCTTAAAAAAGGAATTGGACTACGACTAAAATACTGAGCAATATTTGTTTGATTAAAGACGACTTTGACCGTATTCGGACTAAATATTTGCGCTGATTCAGTGATTCTTTTAGCTAAAGTGGCTATGTTTAGGGCTGTATTCTGTTTTAATTGTTGAACGACAAGGTCAATCTGCTTTGGATTAATAAATGGTTCATCCCCTTGAATGTTTACGATAGCTTCCATATCTTGGAAGCACATTGCTACTTCTGCACAACGATCAGTGCCACTTTGGTGGCTAGAATTGGTCATAATAACTTGACCCCCAAAAGATTGTACGTGATTAAAGATGCGTTCATCATCTGTAGCAATAATAACTTTAGAGAGCGTTTTCGCTTTACAAGCTTGCAAATAAACGCGTTGAATCATGGTTTTGCCATTAATATCCACTAAAGGTTTCCCCGGAAACCGAGTGGAAGCAAAACGAGAAGGGATGATACCAAGCGTTAGCATAAGCTTTATAATGATTATTAGACTTGTGACTTTTTCATTGAGTTATTTTTCAAAAAGGAACAAATCTATTTTTAAAAGAGAAAATTACACTAATATTCTGACAAATGAACAAATGGATTTTATGGGCGGCATTATTTTGCTTGCCGTTAAACATGCATGGGAAAACAACTGAAGACTATACAGGTGATAGTCTTAGTTATCTAACTCCACAAGATACAATTTTTCTCTCAGCTGGTTCGTATGGGCAAAAAGTTTTTACGCATATCATGGAACCCAAGCAAACACTTTATTCCCTTGCCAAGTTTTACGGATTAACTTTAGATGAGTTGTATTTTTACAACCCTAAAAATGAGGGAGGGCGATATGGAACAGGAAGCCGAATAAAAATTCCTATTCCCAACCGAAGCATTATTCGGTACAAACCAGTAGATTACTCGCCTTATTTGTATGTGCCTATTTATTACGTGGTAAAAAAAGGGGAAACGATGTATCATGTGGCTCAACGGTTGTTCAAATTGCCGATAGATACCATCATGGATAGAAACAATTTAATAGAACCCGTTTTATCAGTTGGGCATAAATTATTCATTGGTTGGATGGACGTTTATGGCGTACCAGATTCCTACAGGCAATTTAAGGGGCATCCATTATGGCAAAAGAGTTATGCTTATAAACGGAAATATTACGCCCAAAAGCGAAGAAAAAAAGAATACCGTAGAAAAGGCCCTGCTGTATATATCAACGGGACTAAAAGTACTTCTGACTTATTGGTGATGCATAAATACGCACCCGTTGGGTCGATTGTCCAAATTACCAACCCCATGAAAAAACGGACACTCTATGCAAAAGTGATTGCTAAAACGCCACCTGCTTACGATGTGAATGTAGAAATTGTCGTTTCTCCAAGGGTTGGGAAAATGCTAGGAGTTAGAGATAAGAAGTTTTATGTAAAAACGAGGTATTTGAGGTAGTTAGCAGTATTACAGTTTCCAGTTGGACGAATGTCCATGCCTAATATAGTTTGACGGCAAACTTCCAAATTTTTAGCTGAAAAGACAATAAACATTGGATGATAAACGGTTAGTTGAATATTCTCCGAGGTAAAAAAACTATGGTAGCATTTATCCATGTTAAGAAAATCTGTGGGGAAACCAAATCCGTGGGGAAATTAAAGGGTATCTCCTAGTGGGCTTCATTCTAGATAAAAAATCAGCGTTAAAACATTCGGAATACCTATCATCTTAGAAAAAAAATAGGCCTACTTTTGCGTCGCTTTGCAAATAGGAGGTATTTATAGTAAACAAATAGAACTCATTTCCTTTTTTTTCGTTCCTCTTGCAAAGTAGTAGGTTGCTATTGTCAAACTTTAAGTGAGTCAGTACCCACACCTACCTACAAAGTAGCTAATCAAAACCTTTTATCAAATAAATCAGATTCATGTATCACGAAAATATCCTAAAAACTATAGGAGACACCCCATTGATTCAAATCAATAAAATTGCAAAAGATATTCCAGCATTGGTTTTGGTAAAATTAGAAACGACCAATCCAGGGCATTCTATTAAAGACCGAATGGCCTTAAAAATGTTAGAAGACGCAGAGAAAAGAGGGGACATATTACCTGGTGGAACAATTATAGAATGTACTTCTGGTAATACAGGGATGGGCTTAGCGATTGCGGCTTGTGTCAAAGGCTATAAATCTATCTTTACCACGAGTGACAAACAAAGTAAAGAGAAATTTGATTTATTAAAAGCGATGGGTTCAGAAGTTATTGTCTGCCCAACCAATGTAGAACCGACGGATCCACGATCTTATTATTCGGTGGCAGAAAAATTGAGTAAGGAAATTCCCAATTCTTTTTGGTGCAATCAGTACGATAATTTATCTAATCGTCAAGCACATTATGAGTCTACAGGACCAGAAATTTGGGAACAAACGGAAGGCAAAATCACTCATATGGTGGTTGGTGTAGGGACAGGGGGCACCATTTCAGGTACCTCAAAATACCTAAAGGAAAAGAACAAAGACATTAAAGTCATCGGTATTGATACTTATGGTTCTGTTTTTAAAAAATATCACGAAACAGGCGAATTTGATGAGAAGGAGATTTATCCATATATCACGGAAGGGATTGGAGAAGATATTCTACCTAAAAATGTAGATTTTAGTTTAATTGACCATTTTGAAAAGGTCACTGATAAGGATGGGGCTTTAATGTGTCGAAGATTGGCTAGAGAAGAAGGCATGTTATTAGGCTATTCTGCGGGGTCGGCTTTTGCAGGTTTATTGCAAATCAAAGACCAATTGACAAAAGATGATGTCGTTGTCGTTATTATTCATGACCACGGAAGTCGTTATGTCGGAAAAATCTATAATGATGATTGGATGCGAGAAAGAGGCTTTTTAGAAGATGATTTGACTGTAAAAGATATGATTTCGGCTAAAAATGGAGAGAAGTTTATTTCTGTTAGTCCTACTGATACGGTTCGGTCAGTTTTTAATTTGATGAAGGAAAAGGATATTTCTCAATTACCAGTTGTCGAAGAAAAAGCAATCATTGGTTCTGTTACAGAAAGTGCAGTCCTAACTTATTTATTGGAAAATCCTTTAAAGAATACGGAAAATCAAATCAAAACGATTATGGGAACGCCCTTCCCTTTAGTTGCAGAAGATTTACCTGTCAAAAGTTTAACCAGATACATTAGTAAAGAAATACCTGCAGTGGTCGCTCAAGATAAAGCGGGCAACATGCATATTTTAACACAGTACGATATTATTCAGACGGTTTAAGCGGTTATCAGTTGCGAGTTACCAGTTGCCAGTTGCCAGTTTGACGGGTAACTGGCAACCCGTAACTGGCAACTGGTAACTAACAACCCGCAACACTTTCATAAAAAAACTGCCAAAAAAATTAAAACTCCACTTAGTTTATTACCTTTGCTGGGAAAGGTAAAAGCTAATATGACTCAAAAAAATAAGCATTTAATTTTATGGGAAAATATGCTCAAGGGAGATTTAGTTGCCCTTGAAGCACTCTATACGTTATTTCACGCCGACCTTTATCACTACGCTCTAAAAATTACGGAACAACAAAATCTCGCAGAAGATGCGGTACAAGATGTATTTGTCGATTTATGGAATTATCGGCAGAAAATCATTGGGGTAAATACACCGAAATTTTACCTAATTCGATCGCTACGGAATCAATGTTTAAAACTCCTAAAAAAGCAAAACCGATTGACGGATTTGACTTCGGCCAATCCTTTTGAGATAAGCATTTTACCTGAAGAATTACAATTAAAAGTAGACAATCAGCTGGTGAAAAAAGCCATTGAAACGGCTATGACTAAATTGTCCCCAAGGCAACGAGAAATCATTTATTTGAAATTTTATAATAACTTGGATTATGAGGAATTGGCGGAAATATTGGACATAAATTACCAATCCGTCGTCAATCATATACATAAAGCCATGATAAAACTACGTCAAGCGGACGTTTTACAACATTTTAAATATTAATTTTGCAGATTTTAAGGCAAAGTAGGGTATAAAATTGAAATGACTTTATCTTATAGACAGTTTTAACAATTTTAATTCAATCTCACAGTATCAAAAATTATCTTGCGGCATATTAAATGAATAATGAGCAACAAAAATAACCTAGTAGAATTATTAAAGAATATTTCTTTTTTGAGTTGGCTCAAAAAGGAAGATGGAATGGATAGCGCACATTGGGAAAAATGGCAGCAAGAAAACGAAGAAAATAGGCAACTAGCAGCTGATGCAAAAATGCTGAAAAAAGGAATTCCTTTTAAAAAGCAGCAGGTCGATAAAGCCAAAATGAAAGCTAGTTGGCATAAATTAGCTACAAAATTAGACGAATCAACTTCACCGCAAGCAACGATACCTCAAATTTCTCCAAAATCTCCTGCTCGTTTAAATTGGTTGAAAATAGCGGCGACCATTGCGATTATAGTTTGTGCGGTCTGGGGAATCACCGCCTATCTAAACCAAGCTGAATTAGTTCATCACCAAACTGATTTCGCCCAGCATGAACTAATTTATTTACCTGATGGAAGTGAAGTCGTATTAGCAGCGAACTCAAGTTTATCTTATTATGATGACTTAGTAGAAAAGGAGGAACGAAAGGTGGAATTAATAGGAGAAGCCTATTTTAAAGTAGCTTCCCAACCAGCGGGCAAACAATTTATGGTTGATTTAAAAGACCTTTCTGTAACCGTTATTGGGACGGCATTTAATGTTAATAGCCATCGGGAAAATTCTATTATCAGTTTACTGGAGGGCAAAGTAGCATTGAATAAAACAGGTGTGAAAACGGAACAATTATTACCCGGTCAGACCGCTATATTTAATACCGCAACAGCTGAATTTGATTTATTCAATAATCAAACGAATTATTGGATGGATTGGCGCTTCCAGAAATGGTCTTTTGGAGATGGTATGCCGATGCAAGAGATTATTCAAAGAATAGAAGAGACTTTTGGTTTGAGCGTTCAATTAGAAGATACCGCTATTTTGGCTAAAAAAGCTTCGGGTAGTATTGCTATTGACAATCAGGAAGTCCTCTTTGAATCCCTATCTTATTTATTAAGTGTAGATTTTAAATTAGATGGCAATACTTTATTAATTAGCCAAAAAATAGAGCATTAAGGATAGATTTATATTTTCCTCCATTCGCCTTTTTTCCTCATTCGTTTAATTTTTTCCAAAAGATTTATTATATCCTCTTTTTTTTTATCATCTTTAGGAAAATAAGTTGGTTGTTTCTATTTCCAATTTTTTTCAAGAGAAAACTCTTTTTAGCGTTGTCACTAAAGAATTTAAACAAAAAAGTTGCTTTTGCAAAACCTCGTTAATTACATATCATTACTGTTATTTTTGCCAACGCTTCTAGTTGGACAAGTACAGGTTAAGTATGAGCAAGTAACAACTAATGCCCTTCCAAAAATATTGCATCAGCTCAAAAAGCAAAAAGAAGTTTCTTTTCTATACGAACCAGAAACGATTGCCAATATTAAAATTAATACCCCTTTTGATTATCGTGCCGATATTAAAACGATTCTAAAAAAAATATTACCTCCTGTTCATTTAAAATTCAAAAAAGTTGGTCGACAAAACTATATTATCAAAAAGGCCAAAATTAAAAAACGATATTTAAGCAGTCGAATTAATCGAAAACCTAGTCAAATCACTACTCCCAAAAAAATCAGTAATAAAGTACCACCTCGAAAAATAATTGGTCAAATATTAGATGAAAATAAATTGCCATTGACAGGAGCGACCATCTATTTACCAGATGCACTTAGTGGTACGACTACCGATGAAGCAGGATTTTTTGAATTATTAATACCATCAGGCAATCAATCGCTGGAAATTTCCTTCATCGGATATGAAACGAATGTGATTGAGATAGCTCAACAAAAAAGACTAAATCTCCAATTAAATCCTGCTAAAAATTTCCTAAATGAGATAGTCGTCAATGCTATCGGTTTTACACATTCTAGAGATAAAATGGGGGCAACTGCGGCTATTATTGACCCTAAATTGATACAACAATCAGGAGAAGTAAACCTATTAAATGCCTTAGGTGGAAAAGCAGCGAATGTACAAATTGCTCGAACAAATGGAGATCCAGGAGCAGCCACCAATATTAGAATTAGAGGGGCTAATACAATAACAGGTTCTAACATTCCTTTGATTATTTTGGATGGTATTCCCATCAGTAATTCGACTATTTACGGTGGGGGAAATAATGTTACAGGTGGACGAACTGGCGGCGTGGCTCAACAAAACCGATTAAGTGATTTGAATCCAAACGATATCGCCAGTTTACAAATTTTAAAAGGGGCATCAGCGGCGGCATTATGGGGCTCGAGAGCAGCAAATGGGGTGATTGTAATGACCACAAAAAAAGGAACATCGGGCAAACTACAAATCAATTATCAAACGACTTTATCTTTTGATAAGGTAAAGGAACGATTGGCATTACAAACCAGTTGGGGGCAAGGAAAAAATGGGCAATATAGCCCCAATGCAGCGGAATCATGGGGAGATTATATCCCTGAACGAACGGGACAAGTAGACGAATATGTGCAGAATGGAACGTACTTTGAAGGAACAGATGGTATTAGGTATTTACCCATTAAAGAAAAGCATTCCAAACATATTTTTACGGAAGAAAACTGGAAGGAAGTTATTCAGAAAGGCGGGTTTAGTCAACATAATTTAAATGTATCGGGGGGGAATAATCGGGCCACTTTCTTTTTTAATTTAGGGCATTTAAACCAAGATGGTATTATAAAAAACGCAGATTATAACCGAACAAATTTAAGGTTAAATGGAAAAATATACTTAACAGATTGGTTAATTTTTTCAACGAATGCCAATTATACCCATTCCAACTCTAATCGAATTCAACAGAGTTCAAGTACGACTAGTTTATTATTAGGTTTATTAAGGACACCACCTGATTTTGATAATCAAACTTATAAAGGAACTTATTATGATGGGGTAGGTGGGGTCTTTCCAAATCGGCATCGTTCTTACCGACGTTATCTAGGCAATCGACAAAATCCTATTTATAATAACCCTAGCTGGACTGCTTTTGAACAAACCGCTGCCTCTACAGTTAATCGGTCTATTATTGCTACAGACCTTAAAATACAACCTGTTAATTGGATGCAATTGACCGTAAGAGGAGGGTTTGATAAAACAGGAGACCAACGGAATTATTTCTTTCCAATAGGTTCATCAGGATTTAGAAGTCCAGGGGTTTTTGCAGAAGATTTAATTGGAGAACAAGAGTTGAATTTTGATGTTATTGCTAAAGCAAATTTTCAGTTAAAACAAGCGTTAAAAGGGACAGCGACGATTGGATGGAATATCAATGACCGCCAAAGAACCATCAACTCTCAGGAATTAACGGGATTTCCTGCCACTTCTATTCAGGAAATTCATAGTTTAAATGGGCCGATTAGCCAAACAACCATCGACAATAATCAACAGCATATTCGTTCTAATCGAGCATTTGCCATCCTTTCGACTCATTTTTATGACCAATTTTTTCTAACTGCTTCTGGAGGTTTGGAAGCTACTTCCAGTATTGATGGTACTTTTTTCTATCCTGCGATGGATGCTGCATGGCAATTTACGAAAGCAATAAAACAACCTAATTGGTTAGATTTTGGTAAGTTACGTGCATCCTTTGGCAAGGTAGGAATTCAACCAGCTCCTCATCGTTTCAGAATATTAGCCGAAGATCAATTTGAATACACGACTTATAGCGATCCTTTAGCGGTCAATTTATTTGGGGGCGGTTTTAGGGTTGATGATGACAAAGGAAATGCCAATTTGCGCCCTGAAATAAAAACGGAATGGGAGCTAGGCATAGATACTCGTTTACTACAAAACAAATTAACTATCTCCGCGACTTATTATCAAAATTGGATTAAGGATGTTTTATTTTATTTAGACTTAAGTCCTTCTTCTGGATATGACACCCAATATGATAATGGAGGTAAAATGAGCAATCAAGGCTTTGAGGCGAGGCTGGAGTATACCATTTTAAATAAAGAAAAATGGCAGTTAAGCACTTATACAAATTTTAGCCAAAACAAAAATAAAGTCTTGGATTTGAAAGGGACAGAGTCTATTGATTTAACAGGTTCTTCTTTAAGTTCAAGAGCAGTGGTTGGGTATCCTCTAGGCGTACTTGTGGGTACAGGTTCTTTAACAGATGCTGATGGGCACTTTATTTTAAATGAAAACGGATTTCCTCAATTAACCCCCAGTCCTGTCGTTTTGGGGGACCCAAATCCTGATTGGCGAGGTAGTTTGGGCATTAGCGCAAGCTATAAAAAAATCACCCTTGGTATATTATTAGAACATGCCCATGGTGGGGATTATTCTCCCCGAACACAATGGGTTTTAAATAGATTTGGGACGACAGCAGAAACGGCCAATCGAGTGACCCTAAGCCAAGATTTAATGAATTATGCGGGAAAATTGATTCCCAAAGGCACAACCGTTAGAGGGAACCTCAAAGATTTTGGTGGAGGTACGGTTTTGTTGGATGAAACTTGGTACCGAACAGGCATCGGTGGCGGATTTGGCGACAATCAAGCCTATAATTTTTCCATTAAAGACGCTACTTTTACTCGATTGCGAGAAGTCGCATTAAGTTATACTTTGGACACGCCTAGTTTCCAAGAAAAATCAAAATTAGCGGCCATTAAATTTACGATAGCTGCCCGAAATTTATTCCTTTGGGATAAACTTCAAGGCATTGACCCAGAAACGAATCAGACTGGAGTCAGTAATGGATTTGGGCTAGATTATTTTACGAATCCTAGTACTCGGTCATTCTTAATTAGTATGGCCGTTAGTTATTAAACAATTTAAAACTGTTGTATTGATATTATTGTTTTATTGTTACGGTGCTGGATGACCCTTAATTCGAGATTTCTTAGCTATGTAGTAGTACAACTGTGGGTCTTTGACAATTTTTGCACAAGTTCAATCCTTTCAGGATTGTGAGACTCGAATCTGCCAGCATTCTCCGCATTTCATACGGAGTTATTATAGTTTAATCACTTCGTGATTGATAGCAATGCAAAAATTGTCAAAGAA
>CALFWI010000398.1 GCA_937928615.1 uncultured Saprospiraceae bacterium
ACAAGACCATAAAGACGAAAATTTATTATTCATTGGAACGGAGTATGGGCTTTATTTTTCTTATAATAAAGGCGTAAATTGGGTAAAATTAAAAGCAGGTGTACCGACGATTCCATTTAGAGATATTGAATTACACGAAAGAGATGATGATTTAGTCGGTGCTACTTTTGGTCGAGGGTTTTATGTGTTGGATGATTATTCGGCACTTAGAAATATTAGTGAGGCGATGAAAACAACCTCGAATACCTTATTTGCTGTCAGAGATGCTTGGTGGTATATTCCTGCTGTTCCTTCACAAGCCAAAGGGATGCCGACTTTAGGTTCTACTAGTTATGCTGCTGAAAATCCACCTTTTGGGGCAGTATTTACCTATTATGTGAAGGATTTACCTAAAACGGCAAAGGTGGAACGAAAAGAAACAGCGCAAAAGGCACGAAAACAAAATGCAGATGTTCCTTTTCCTGGTTGGGAAAAATTGCGAGCAGCAGCAACTGACAGTAAGCCGCAAGTTTTGCTATTAGTTCGGGATGAGGCAGACAATCCAATAAGATGGATGGAAGGTGTTGCTAAAAATGGGCTGCATCGAACGAATTGGGATTTAAAACTTCCAGCGCCTAACCCTATCAACTTAACGACTCCAGCATTTAAACCCCCTTGGGTAGGAGATGCTGAGGGCCCATTAGTAGCTCCAGGAAAATATACCGTTGAACTTTTTATGGAGCATAATGGCGTATTAACCTCCCAAAGTACTCCTCAAACATTTATGGTTAAACCAGTTCCTACTGCTGCATCGGATACAAATTATAAGGCAGTAGCCGCTTTTCAACAAAAGACGAGTGATATGATGCGAGCAATTGCTAGTGCAGGTCGCAAAACGGGGGAAATGAATGAGCGGTTAAAATTCATTACTGCGGCATTAAAACAAACACCAAAGGCGAGTGCGGAACATTTTGCTAAATTAAAAGCACTAAAGCAAACTTTAAAAACCCTACAAACACGACTTTGGGGCGACCCGATTCGTCAAGGCTTAGATGAATCAACCTCACCCTCCATCAGTGGTAGAGTAGGGCAAGTGGCCTACGGACATTGGGAAACTCGACAAATGCCGACGCAAACTTATCGAGAAAACCTTGAAATTGCTGCTCGTGATTTTACTCAATTTAAAGCTGATTTTCAGACTTATTTACAAGACTTTGAAAAGTATGAGGCAGCTTTGGAAGCGGCAGGCGCTCCTTATACTAAGGGGAGGAAATTTTAATTTAAATTCAATTTGTCAGACCTTGGAGTGTCTTTCAGACCTCCAAGCGTCTAAAAATAATTAAAATTAATTTGATTTAGTAATACTTAAAAATAAGTCCGTCATTTGGATGTCAGAACACCATGATTTTTAAAATCATGGTGTTTTAAAAAGCCGAAGTTATTCTTTACTTAGCACCAGTATTTCTTAATATTTTTTGACCATTAGCACATGCAATCGAAACTAATTGTTCTCCTCCTCCTGCTCGTCTCACTAGTACAAGCTCAACAACTGGATTTATCAAATTTTAAAAATTTGACGATTCGAAATGTTGGACCTGCTAATATGAGTGGTCGAATTACTGCCATTGATGCCGTTAATGATAACCCGAATATTATTTATTTAGGAGCGGCTTCTGGAGGCGTATGGAAATCGGAAAATGGGGGGAGTGCATGGAAACCAATATTTGATGACCAGCCAACTCAAAATATTGGCGCCGTTGCCATTCAACAAGATAACCCTAGTGTGGTCTGGGTGGGAACGGGGGAAGGAAATCCGAGAAATTCTATGAATTTAGGGATGGGCATCTTTAAAAGCATGGACGGTGGCTTAACTTGGATGCATCTTGGTTTGGAAGCGACTAAAACCATCCATCGAATTATCATTCATCCCACTAATCCAGATATTGTTTATGTAGGCGCAATGGGTGACCCGTTTAAACCCAACGAAAATCGAGGTTTGTACAAAACAAGTGATGGTGGACAAACATGGGAAAAAATACTGTATACCAATCAGCAATCAGGCATTGCCGATTTAGTCATGGACCCAATAAATCCTAATAAATTAATAGCGGCGGTCTATGAACACCGAAGAACGCCTTATTATTTTACTTCGGGCGGTTCAGGTTCTGGCCTTTTTATTACCCATGATGGTGGAAAAACATGGAAACGATACACCGATAAAGATGGCTTACCAACGGGTGATTTAGGAAGAATCGGATTAGCTATTGCGCCATCAGACCCCAATCGGATTTATGCCAAAGTAGAGGCGGCTAAAAATGCTTTATATCGAAGTGATAATGGCGGAATCAATTGGTATAAAATCAATGACAATCCTAAATTCACGAATAATCGACCTTTTTATTTCCAAGAACTGGCGGTGGATTCCAAAGACCCCAATAGATTGTATAATATTTATCAGCCCTTGACCTTAAGTTATGATGGGGGTAAAACCTTCGACCCCGTTCCAATGATTCCTGCGGATGAAACAAAAGGTGTGCATGCTGATTTTCATTCCTTTTGGGTAAACCCCAATGACCCTAAACATTTTATTATTGGTGGGGATGGTGGAATTGGCATTACCCGAGACCACGGTAAAAGTTGGTACTTTCCAGAAAGCATTCCCGTTGCGCAATTTTATCATATTAATGCAGATAATGACCGCCCATATAACGTCTACGGAGGGATGCAGGACAATGGAAATTGGTCTGGCCCTGCCTATACTTGGAAACGAGGGGGGATTCGTACCTTATATTGGCAATATTTAGTAGGAGGAGATGGATTTTACATTGAACCAGATTTAGAGAATTCCCGCTTTGGTTATGGTACTTCTCAAAATGGAGATTTACATCGGTATGATAAATTAACGGGCTACTATAGTAGCATTAAACCTCGTTCCAATCAGTTGGAAACAACTTTGCGTTTTAACTGGAATGCGGCTTTTTCCAAAGACCCTTTTGATGAAAATGGCGCTTATTATGGGTCTCAGTTTGTGCATAAAACGACGGATAAAGGAGCTACTTGGCAAGTTATCTCACCTGATTTGTCTACGAATAATCCTGCTCATCAAAAAGGAGATTATGGTGGCTTAACCTTGGATATTTCAGGTGCGGAGAATTATAATAGTATTTTGTCGATAGCGCCTAGTTCCATTGATGAAGCCGTCATTTGGGCTGGAACGGATGATGGACAATTACAATTAACAAAAGATGGTGGAAAAACTTGGCATAACCTCACTAAAAATATCAAAGGAATGCCCCACGAAGCTTGGATTGCTCGAATTCAAGCCAGTCGGTATGACGCAGGTGCTGCTTGGGTCGTTGTTAATAATTATCGAAAAGGAGATTATCGACCTTATTTATTCAAAACCAATGATTATGGAAAAACTTGGAAAAATGTAGTCGCTGAAAATAAGGTAAAAGGCTATGCACTATCAGTTGTTCAAGACTTAAAAGAGCCTAATTTAGTGTTTTTAGGAACAGAAAATGGGTTATGGATAAGTATAGATGAAGGAAATACTTGGAAGCAATTTAAAAATGGTTTCCCATCAGTTTCTACAATGGATTTAAAAATACAAGAAAGTGAATCCGCCTTGATAGTAGGTACTTTTGGTCGGGCTATTTGGATTTTGGATGATTTAAACGTCCTTCGTGCAGCGGCTAGCGGAAAATTGACCGCTAATTTAACGGCCTTACCTATGAATGATGCGGTACAGGTAAAAGGACTATTTATTAATCCTCCAGGGAATATATGGACAGGTTTTAATACCACCTTTGAAGGTGCAAATAAAGTTTTTCAAAAGGTGAGAATCCCTTATTATTTAAACTCAAAAAGTAATTCATCCACAAAGATTTTCGCCCATATTTATAATGACCAAAATCAACTCATCAATAGGGTAGAAGGAGAATCTACGGAAATTGGTTTAAACTATTTGACTTGGAGATTAGATGAACAAGCCACTAATTTACCAGGAGCATGGTTACATGACTTCTCCAGAGGCATTCCGGTCTTGCCAGGGAACTATAAAATTGTTTTGGATGATGGCGTTTACAAAGATTCTACTTCTGTGAACGTGTTAGCGGACCCTCGATTTACATTAGCGCCAGCAATAGACGAGCAACTTTATACCTATCAAAAGAAGGTCGATGTAGCAGTGGAAAAATTAAGTAGTTTATTGACATTAATAGACCAAAAACAGTCCGCTTTATCAATATTAGAAAAGCGATTAAAAGAATTAAAATACGACCCTAAAAACACTCTTTTCTCGGAGATAAAAAAGCAGCAAGTAAAACTGAAAACCTTAAAAGCTAAAGGACAAACACCTAGACCCCAAAGACAATTAGGGGCTTGGCAAACGTCCGAAATAACCCCTTATTCTACCATTAAAGAAGTGCAACAAATAGCCATGTCTAGAACAAGACCCATTTCTCAACAAGAACAACAATTATTGGAAGAGGCTACTCAATTGGTGCAAACTTTCCAAGAAAATACCACTCAGTTTATGGTGAATGATTGGACATTGTTTATCCAACAAGTTAAGAATGCGGGCATTAATTGGTTGGCTATTTTGGAATAAGGACTTCGTATAAGTCTTTGCCCTTTGTAACCGCCAATTTTAATTGGCAGGTTCTGTTAAAATTACGGAATCAACCAATTAAAATTGGCGATTACATTAAATTCGATACCAAAATCATTTTTATAAGAAAACCCTAATAACTAAAACTAAAATGTCGGACACCTCAAAGGCGGCCCGACACTTTTCTATAATTTTCATCAATTTTACCTGACGCTCTATCTTAAGAAATAGAATTTAGAAGCTTTGCGTTCTATCTTCTTCAGAAGGAAGTTATATTACTGCTCTAATTTTAGCACTGCATATTTCCCCTTATTCCAACCATGGACCAACAAATATAATTGCTTAGCGCCATTTTCATCGGTTACCTGATGCGGCCAAACGTGGTGAATATTAGTTAAAACAGGAATGTCTAAATCACCAGGGATAATCGTAGATACTAATTTTTTGCCTGTATGGGCATAAATAGGTGCAGACTTCATGTCTCCGATAGCAGTTAAGGCATTGAAGAAAAAATGTTCTGTTTTATAGGATACATTACAAACCAAACTGCCCTCTGGAATATCTGTAAACATTTCCACAAAAGCACCATCTTTTCTAAATTTTACGACTTGTCCAGCGGCTCTATTCGCTACTAAAATATGACCATCATGCGCATAAACGCCATGTGCTGTTTGAAATTGACCGGGCGCATTTCCTTTACCACCCCATGCTAATTTTCCCCAATCCCAAGAACCATCTTTTTCTTCAATGGTTAAGACAAAATCACCTTTAGAATAACCATGTGCTGCGTAAATAATACCGTCTAAATAAGTCACATCCGTTACCCCAAAATTACTTTCCTTAGATTTGAAAAAATCATTGGCAGGTACAAAATCAAATTCAATGCCCTTAGGCTTTAGAATATCACTGACAATGGTACCGTCCATGTTTAAGACGAGCACTCTTTTTCCTTCCTGAGCTACGGCTAATTGCTTTTTGCCCTTGTGAATAAAAAAGACAATACCATGAATATTATCTTTTAAGCGGTCGTCTGTGCCTAATTTTTCCCATTTCTTTAGGTCAGGACTAATGGAACATAGGCCATACCCTGGAATTCCAGTATAAATAATGCCTGTTTCAGGGTCTTCATTAAATCCACCGTGCATTTTGGGTTCAAATTCCCTTGCATCCATTGGAAGTGCTGCTGTTAATTGTTCATCATAGGAAAAAACAAAATCGCCCTGTCCCGTTTTCAATTTATATTGATTACTAGTTGAATTGGTGGACATTTCTTCTCCGTCGTGGTGCGTATGTGGATGTCCGTGGAGATGGTCGTGTTCATGAGAATGATGATTTTCGACTACTGCTACCTTTTCTAAAGGGAGGTTTTCATTTTGCATCATAAACGCATAAGAAATGCCGATAATACTCAATATTAAAAAGACCTTGGTTGTTGGTAAATTGCTCATTGTTAGGATGTTTTAGATTTTCCTAGTTTATAATAATGACGTAAAATAGGATTTGTATTTTACTTTTCCTAAATACCTTCTTTTTTTGTTGTTTTACTGTTTGAGGTGGTTAGCAATAGTCAATTGGTTAGCACTCCAATCTCCGCAAAAGTAGCGGGTTTATCATCCACGGTCGTTAATCCTTTTAACTTAATAAAACGAGCGGTTTGTGATTTGAAAGTGACGCTTTGCCAAATTGGGTTATTAAAAATATTTTCGCTTATTTCTCTGCCATCAAATAA
>CALFWI010000399.1 GCA_937928615.1 uncultured Saprospiraceae bacterium
CCATGGCCATTGAATTGTGCAGAGCAACATTTACGCAAAACCATCAATGCTGCTTATCCAGATAGATTGGTCACGCCCAGTCGATTAGCTAATTTATCAGAATATGACCCCAAAGTTCATTTAGGGACTAGAGGCGCTTGTCAAAATCGAGCAAGATGTGTGCGAGGTTGTCCTTTTGGCGGTTATTTTAGTAGTTTATCGGCTACGTTGCCTGTTGCGGAGGCTACAGGTAATATGCACCTCCGTCCAGATAGTATAGTGCACGAGATTATTTTTGATACTAAAACGGGTAAAGCCAGCGGTGTTCGAGTAAAAGATAGATTGACAGGCGAAGACTTTGAATTTAAAGCAAGAATCATTTTCTGCAATGCGAGTACCATTGGTTCAACTGCTATTTTATTAAATAGTCGGTCAACAACTTTTCCTGATGGATTGGGCAATAGTAGTGGCGAATTAGGGCACAATATCATGGATCACCATTATGGAATGGGGGCAGCGGGTACTTTACCAGGCATGGAAGAAACCTATTATAAAGGTCGAAAACCAAATGGTTTTTACATTCCAAGATTTACCAATATTGATGAAGCCACTAAACAAAAAGACTACCTCAGAGGTTTTGGCTATCAAGGAACTGCCAGAAGAAGGCCGAATACTTCTGGAAGCGTCATTGGTACGGCGTTAAAAGAACAATTATTTCAGCCAGGTCCTTACCAAATTAGAATGACCTGTTTTGGGGAACTCCTACCCTACCACGACAATAAAATGTGGTTGAATTTTGATAAAAAAGACAAGCATGGAATGCCCACTATTACTTTCGATGCTTCCTTAAAGGAAAATGAGATGAAGATGAGGGAACATGGCGTGCAATGTGCGGCAGAAATGCTAGCAGCAGCAGGTTGTAAAGACATCACGACTAGCAATATTGAAACCGCTCCAGGTGCTTGTATCCACGAAATGGGGACTGCTAGAATGGGGCGTGATAAACAAACCTCTGTCCTCAATAAATGGAATCAATTACACGAAGTCCCAAATGTGTTTGTCACAGATGGCGCTTGTATGACCAGTTCTGGTACGCAAAACCCTAGTATTACATATATGGCTTTGACGGCTCGGGCGGTGGATTATGCAGATCGGATGGTAAAAGATGGTGTTTTGTAAGATAAATTATCTGCTTAATCATTCGCTTCTAAACTACAAGGCTCAAAAGGAGCTATTTGGGAGGAAACTAGTGGGTCAAGTCCTAAGTAATTGATAGTTTAATCGAGTGTATTTTTTCATTAGGCAATGCCTGCTCCGATGAATCGGAGGCATTTTTTTGAGGATAGCCCATCACTCTTTGAGAAAAAAATAACACAGCATAACGGAAAAAGACGCCGATTTAACCTAAAGATTTATGTCTTGAACCACTAGAAACAAGATTAATGGAAAAGAAGATGGCAAATGAAAAATTGCAGGGCTTCCTATCGTTATTTATGGATTCCATAAAACAACATAAATCATCCATTTTTTCTTTTCATTTTTACTACTGATTATTAGTCTAGTTTAGTCTATATTTACATAAAAAATAGACGTTATACATGCAAATTTTAAAAACCCATTATCATCCTGAAATAAAAACTTTAGAAAATAAATCTATTTTCACAAGGTTAGCCACTAGAAGTATAGCGATTCAAGGTGAACAAATTTTATTACTTTATACAGAAAGATATGAAGACTACAGTCTTCCTGGCGGAGGCCTAGATTTAGGCGAAGATAAAATCGAAGGGATGATGCGAGAGCTTTGTGAAGAAACTGGCGCTAAAAATATTAAAAACATAAAGCCCTTTGGCGCTTACGAAGAGTACCGTCCATGGTATAAGTCAGATTATGACATTCAGCACATGATTTCTTATTGCTATACCTGCGATATTAACAAAGAGCTTGGCAGTTCAAATTTGGAATCTTACGAAATAAAAAATGGTATGAAAGCTAGATGGATTAATATCCATGAAGCCATCAATCATAATAAACAAACAATGGCCACCAGCAAGAAAAAAGGAATGTCTATTGAACGAGAAACTTTTTTATTAAAGCTGATAATTGAACATTATAATTTGTAGAATTGGATACCTCGTTTATTTCCAACTCCCTACGCTAAAATTTACGCTGTCTAAATACCCCAGAAATGGTCAAGAAAATCTTCCTTCCAATGTTAGTGGTAATGCTATTTATCATTACTTCTTTTTTACTGTTTAGAGACCTTGAATTATACTTCACAAATCTTTTGACAAGTGTAAAAACTCGGCCCTTTTTATATGCGGCTATAAGTGCCTTGATATTATTATCTGACAGTTTCCTACCAGTTCCCTCTAGTATTATCATGTATACCAATGGCTATGTATTGGGCATTCTTCCAGGCGCATTGATTTCCTTAATTACGTTAATGTTAAGCGCTATTCTAGGGTATTATATGGGGATATTTAGTTCCGTTGGTCTAAAAGCGAAATCAGACCTACAAGCCAATAGTCTCCTGACTAAATATGGTGCATTTTCCATCTTCATTACTAGAGGTATTCCTATACTTTCAGAAAGTATTTGCTTCTTGTATGGGTATAATCAAATGCCACTAAGGGCTTATTTATTCTATAATCTATTGGGGTATATACCTTTATCCTTACTCTATGCCATTTGTGGAAACATTGGCTATAATCAAAATATCTTTCTACTATCCTTTGGGTTATCCTTACTCTTTTCTGGGCTACTTTGGGTCTTGTTTAGAAAAAAAATAATGGGTTTTGAAGTGATTTCAATGAAATAAGCCTTTAGACTTATAAAACATAAATCTAAAGGCTATTTTTTTTATAAAGGAATAAACAAATAAATTTAAGTGCTAATTGCCCTTAAATAACATGCCTAATTATCTAAGCAATTGCGGCAAAAGCCTGCTTTAAATCATCTTTAATATCTTCGATATGCTCAATTCCGACAGAAAGTCTAAGCGCATTCGGCTTAACACCAGCAGCTAATTGCGCTTCCGCAGATAATTGTTGATGCGTAGTAGCAGACGGTTGAATAATCAAGGTCTTCGCATCTCCTACATTTGCTAAGTGACTGATTAAGGTCAAGCTTTCTACAAATTTAGTAGCAGCCGCACCATCTCCTTTTAATTCAAAAGATAATACGCCACCAAAACCAGGTCTTAAATATTTTTTTGCATTCGCATAAGAAGGGTCATCTGGCAATCCAGCATAACTGACACTCGCTACTTGTGGATGTTCGTTTAACCACTCTGCCATTGCTAAAGCATTATCACAAGTTCTTTGAACTCTTAAAGATAAAGTCTCCAATCCTTGTAATAACATAAAAGAATTAAATGGACTCAAAGCAGGACCAAAATCCCGTAAACCTTCCACTCTACATCTGATAATAAAAGCGATGTTACCAAAAGGGCCATTCATACCAAAAACTTCCCCGAAATTTAAGCCGTGGTATCCTTCTGATGGTTCAGAGAATTGTGGGTATTTTCCATTTTCCCAGTTATAATTCCCTCCATCTACAATCACTCCACCAATTGAAGTACCGTGACCGCCAATCCATTTAGTAGCAGATTCCACGACAATATTGGCACCATGCTCCAAAGGCTTAAATAAGTAACCACAAGCGCCAAAAGTATTGTCTACAATTAATGGAATATCATGTTTTTTAGCAACTGCTGCAATCCCATCAAAATCAGCTACACTAAAGCGTGGATTACTAATGGTTTCTAAATAAATTGCTTTCGTATTTTCATCAATTAAGCTTTCATAATCACTGCCTGCCTCTCCAGCAGTAAATCGACATTCTACGCCTAATCTTTTAAAAGCAACTTTAAATAAATTATAAGTACCGCCATATAAATTAGAAGAAGAAACAAAATTATCTCCTGCTGATAAGATATTATTCAAAGCGATAAATTCAGCCGATTGACCAGAAGCTACCCCAAGTGCAGCGACTCCACCTTCTAAAGCAGCCACTCTTTTTTCAAAAACATCAGTGGTAGGGTTCATAATTCGGGTATAAATATTCCCAAATTCTTTTAGTGCAAATAAATTAGCCCCATGTGCTGAATCATTAAAAGTATAAGAAGTTGTTTGATAAATAGGAACAGCTCTAGAATTAGTTGTTGGATCTGCTGCCTCTTGTCCTGCGTGTAATTGCAGCGTTTCGTACCTTAAATTTGACATTTTGTAGTTGATTATAAATACCATTTAGAATTATTCCAATGGCATTCAATGAAATAATTTAAATCCATGAAAATATGTTCATATAGTCTGGTTTAAATATTTGGTTATGAAGTCTTTATGGATTTGCTAAAAATAATATGCAAAGTAGGAAATGATACGGAAAAGTGGTGGGTTTTGATTCAATTTTTCAAAAAAGTCCCTAAAATTACTAGATGACAGTAGGATAGGAACTCCGTACTGCCATCTAGATTAAGATTTGTGTGATATTAATGGTCTATGATAATCTTATAAAATATTCCAAATTAATGGCTATTGAACAACCATTCGTTTCGTCTGATTAAATCCTTCTGTCGAAATCGTGTAAAAGTAAATACCTGCATTTAAATTACTTCCGTCAACGACAAATTCATTTAATCCTTTCGTATAGGTCTGCCGATTCGTAGAAATAATCCTTCCATAATGATCCTGAATCGTAATGAACGCTTCTGTAGCTTGCGGCAATTCAAAACGAATCGTCGTTTGTCCATCAAAAGGATTCGGATAATTCTGGTGCAACTGTACCTTATCTTTACTGATTAACGTATTGGTAGTAAAACCAGTTACTTTAGCACCGCTATCTCCTGCTTTAACCGTAACAGAACCAGCAACAGTACATCCATTAGCATCTGTAACAACCACTTCATAAGCACCCGCAGGAGCAGGAACCAATTCCCTTTCATCATTAGCCATTTTAGAACCAGAAATAGTGCCTGTATAGTCTACCTGATAAGGTCCGTAGCCACCTGATGCCAAAACGCTAATAAATCCACTACCTCTAGTACTTTCACCTATCCCACTAAAATCAGCACTTAAAGCAACGGTATTAACAGCTAAAACAGCTACAGATTTACAGCCATTTTCGTCCACTAAAGTAGCCGTATAAGTACCACTAGTTAACCCACTAGTAGAAATACTACCACTCGCCACAAAACGATCTGCTGTTGGTCCATCAAGCGTAACAGTATAAGGGCCAACACCGCCGCTTATTAACATATCCACATTACCAGAATGGACACCACATTCATCTTCTTCTGGGCTTAAAACTAAACTAGGCAAGCCTTCCGCAAAACCAATAGTTGTATTAAAAGTTTGCGTACATGCTCCTTGTCCAATAATTACTTCATAATCTCCAGAAGTTAATTTGTAAATACTAAAATCATTGGAGTTCGCAACATAACTAGCATTAACAGGGCCTTTAAGTTCCACAAAGTAAGAAGGCGCATTCCCTGCAATAGCTACATTAATAGCACCATAACCATTACAACTAGCAGGTTGTCCTTTCACAGTTATCGCTCCTTGAACATAATTAGGAACAACATCAACTTGTTTAGAAACTAGACACTGAGAATAATCATCTACCACTACCACAGTATATCTAGCAGCAGGCAATCCCGTAGCAACATAAGAGTCATCAGAAGAGACAACCGTTTTGTTAGCACTTCGAGTGTATTGATTACTCCAATGAATGGTATAAGAATGGCCAAAACCATTCATTATATCAATAGTAATCGTCCCTGTGTTTGCGTCACAAGTTCCAGTAGCACTTAGAGCAATATCTAGCTCACAATTAAATAAATCTTGTGCCAGCGCCTTTTTGGTAGGCAATAGCCCGACCAAACACAAAATTAGGAGGTAAAGAGTAGTTTTTTTCATTTTGAAAAATTAAAAAAGGTGAATGAAATAATAGAATATTAAAAACTAAATAGCCTATAGGTATTAGGCTCTTAAAACCAACTGTGTGGATATTTTAAGTTCAAATTCAAATATCAAGTTCAGACTAAAAATGATTTGAGGTTTGAACTTGAATTTGATTTAGGCTATTTATTGTTGAAAATAATTCCTATTTATTTGGGTTTAGGCAAAAAAATTGCTATCCTATAAAGTGTTTTTCCTTTATAAGCTTAAAATCATCCTTCATTTAAACTAAATTAGTACCGTTGTAATTTGGAGGCGAGTAAGTTTGGGAGCATCATTATCTATATAGCTAATACCTTTATCCCAGACATAGCATTGACTCCTCGCAATAGTTGTGATACTGCAAACGCTACCAATACTTTAACAATAACTAAAAGCAAAATAATGAGGCCTTTGTACGAAAAAGCGCTTGCCAATAGTCTATTTGTAAGTACTATGTACTACTTAGCTTAAATCGGTGAGATTAGTTTCTAATAAATTTAATACACTAGGACTGAATTAATAAATTTTAATATCGGTAGTCAGCAAATAAATACGTACTATTAAATAAGAAATATTAGGACTAAATTCATTCGTGGCAATTAATTTTTTAGTTATCAATGAATTTTATCACAAATATTAATAATTAACAGCAATTATAAGATGTATTTTTAAACAGACTAACTAAATTGATGCATTAAATTGAAAATCAATCGTTTCTGCCAAATTTTAAATTTTAGATAATTAGTTCAAGTACTAAATTAAAATTTAATGATTAGGATAAAATAAAGATGAGTAAGCATCGCAATGCTTAAGCTACGATTTGTTGCTCGCTTACTCTAAAATTTGAAGATGTTTAAGTTGTCGTGCCGTAAAACTAAATAAAACATTGCTTATTTTAATATATTTATTGCAATAAATTAAAAATTTATTTAATGTGTTGTTGAAAAGTAAGTCTTTTCAAGGGTGCTTGAAGCTAAATCTATATTGTTATAAACATAAACTATTGTTAAACAATATATTATATATCGAATAAAAAATTATTATAATAACATTTAATATAGCCTTATCTTAAGATAATCAGTATGAAAAAAATAAATCCAAGCGCTCGATATTACGAAACCAATGAATGGGCTATCCAGAAACAGGGGCAATTTATAATTGGCATTACAGATTTCGCTCAAACTGTTTTCGGAGATGTAACCTTTATTGAATTGCCGCCAATAGGTCAAGTGTTCCAACAGGGAACTGCCTTTGCTACCATAGAATCCAATAAGGCTGCCAATGACATAAGTATGCCTTTAAGTGGGGAAATCATCGCTATCAATGAACAATTAATAGAGCATCCAATATGGTTAAATGAGAATCCTTATGATAAAGGATGGTTAGTTAAAATTAAGGCAAGTAATCCTTCTGAATGGGACAAATTAATGACCGCTGAACAATACAGTGCCTTTATCGGTGTCTTTTTTAATAAAACGTAACTATTCGGCAGAGCGCTTAGGGCAAAGAGATTCAGACTTCCATTTCTTCCACTAAATGTTCTCCCGCTTTCCAGTAAAAATAGATACAAATCAGGTAAACTACCGAAACCATAAACAAGGCATATCTCAAGGAAAATTGGCCATAAGTTGGTGTTAAATAATCACTCAACATACCAACAACTAAGGGGCCTAATCCCATTCCTATCAAATTTAAAACAAAATAATAAACAGCGCTTGACAGCGCCCGTTGTTCTACCCCTACGACCCCTTGGGTCACGGTTAAAATAGCGCCCATATTCAAAGAGAACAATACATTCGGAATAAAATAGCACATCGCCGCCCCAGTTTTATTCGCTGTAAAAAGGGTATAAAAGGAGAAAGGAATGGTCAAAATAATAGAGACTATACCTATCCACATGTACCAGCGTTGGTCTCTTTTAATCAATTTATCAACAATAAATCCTCCAGAAAAAGCACCGATTCCTCCACCTACACCAATAGAAATAGCTAACCAAAAACCTACTTCCATAACGGTCATTTCATGGACTCTAATAAAAAAGGAAGAAATCCAATTCGCAAATCCGTACGCAACAAAGGAATGCACCGCACTCGCTGCTAAAATATACCTATAGGTTTTCTTAGAAAATAATAACTGCATAGATTCCTTAAAACTGGGCTGTGCGTGGGTGACCACTACCC
This sequence comes from uncultured Saprospiraceae bacterium, assembly GCA_937928615.1. Taxonomy (GTDB): domain Bacteria; phylum Bacteroidota; class Bacteroidia; order Chitinophagales; family Saprospiraceae; genus JAFMDF01. The sequence goes on from CALFWI010000399.1 coordinate 8,099, forward strand.
CATCAGCATAGCCTCTTGGTGGCTCTTTAACGGCAAATAAAAAGATGACAGAAAAAATAATACCGGGCACACCTAATAGCATAAATGCTTGCCGCCAGCCAAAAGTGGCTTCTAAAAATCCCCCCAACGAAAAGCCTAAAAATAAACCGATGTAAATACTCGTCGCATAAATGGCAAACGCAGTTGCTCGTTTTTCTTTAGGGAAATAATCAGAAATGATTGCTTGAGAAGAAGGGGTGCCACCAGCCTCCCCTATTCCTACGCCAATCCTAGCCAGCAACATCTGTGTAAAATTCCCTACCAATCCAGTAATGGCGGTCATAAAACTCCAAATAGCCAAAGAAGCACCGATTACATTCCGTCGATTATTTCTATCTGCATATCTCGCAATGGGAATACCGACCAAACAATAAAAAATAGCAAATGCTAAGCCAGTCATTAAGCCCAATTGGGTGTCCGACAACCCCAATTCTTCCTTAATGGGTTCTTGTAAAATGACCACTAATTGTCGGTCAAAAAAACTCAATGCGCCAACAATAGTAAGCATCATTAAAACATACCACTTATATCTTTCTGAAAATAAGGTCGGCGAGTTTGTAGAATCAGGTATTTCGTTTTGTTTAGACATCGGCTTAAAGGTAAATAAAAGGCAGGCAATTCTAGTTTATTTTTATCGCTTTTTAAGAGAATTTGCTGTAATTGCAGCCATAAATAACGAGGAACGATAAACGACGAATGATGAACACACAAAATATGGCCACTAAATGCATTATTTTTTGATTTTGACTGTTTACTTCAACTCAATAATAACAACTAGTAAATTCAGAAAATCATCAAGTATCCACTCGTTTTTCAAACCAACAACTCGCAACCGACAACTCACAACTGAAAAAACATGAAAAACGATACCAAACAAGGATTTTTACTAATTATTACCGCCACTATACTCTGGGCATTGGCTGCTCCAATTGCCAAATATTTATTCAATGCAGGGATTACACCAGAGGATTTAGTACAAGCTAGAGTTACTTACTCCTTCCTTATTCTAGCCTTTGTTTTGATTGGATTTAGAAGAGACTTATTGCAAATTTCTAAACAAGATATTGGGTATTTTATACTTTTAGGCATCGGAGGATTTGCTTTGGTACAATACACTTATTTTTATGCCATTAGTGAAATTGATGTGGGCGTTGCCATAGCTTTACAATATACTGCCCCTTCTATGATTGTCGTATATAGTGTCTTTTTTTTAGGAAAAAAAATCAACCGCAATACCATTCTTGCTATTTTATTGGCATTAACAGGCTGCTACTTAGTCGTTGGCGCTTACCATGTAGCTTGGGAAGATTTAAACGGGAAGGGTATTTTAGTAGCTATATTTTCTGCGGTGGTCTTTGCGTTTTACACCCTTTACGGAGAAAAAGGCTTAAAAAAATATCCAGCTTGGACCGTCTTTTTTTATGTCGTTTTATTTGCTACACTGTTTTGGAATATCGTTAACCCACCCTTCAATTTAGTTGGTCAAGGATTAAGTTGGTCCGTCTGGGCAGGCATTATGACAATTGCTATTGTTGGCACCCTTATTCCTTTTGGCCTCTTCTTTATGGCTTTAAAGAAACTAGACCCCATTCGCTTGACCGTCACCTCTACCCTAGAGCCTATTTTTGCTACGATTACTGCTTTTATTTTTCTGGGGGAGGCATTGAGTACTTGGCAAATAATTGGTGGACTCTTCATTGTCGTTTCCGTTATTTTAATGACGATATCAAAGGAAAAATAAGTAAGTGTTTACATCAAAATAAGCTACTGATGCATCTTATAACTTTATCACTGCCAATTATCAGGAGATGAAACCAATCAGTACGTTCCTTTTCCTAATTCTTTTATTTATAGCCTGTGTACCTTCAGCTAATACAAAAGAAACTGTAAAAACAGCACTTATCCAAGAATTTTTAAAAAGTCCTGCTTTACAGTATGCAAAAAACAAAGAGGGGCAACTCCTCATTCATATTAGCACACCTTATTGCGAAACCAATGATTGTCCCGCTTTCTTTCAAGAGTATAGGGATGCCGTTTTATTTTATAAGAAATCAGATATATTTATGAGAAACCTCCAAAACTATATCGAAATAGTAGAAATTGACGAGCAAAACCACCGTATTCAAATCCAAAAAATAAATGGACGGCGTAATCTTAGCCAAACCATTAATATCCAACTTTAGCTAAACTATCCCTATAAACACGAAAAGGGGCTACCTATTAAGTAGCTCCTTTTTGAGTTTGCCAACGGATAGGTTTTGCAAAAGTCATCCGTGAATAATTTTATCCGTGGTAAAAATATCCACACTAGTTTTCATGAACCGCAACCGTAGACCCAGGGTGCGC
>CALFWI010000400.1 GCA_937928615.1 uncultured Saprospiraceae bacterium
ATGAGGAAAAATTTGGCTTAACTTCCCAAATTCGCAGAGCTGCCGTTTCTGTTCCTTCAAATATTGCTGAGGGATGTGGTAGAGATACCGATCCTCAACTAAAAACATTTTTAGGAAATGCTATTGGTTCGCTTTGCGAAGTAGAAACACAAGTTTACCTTTCTTGTGATTTGGAATATATTCCTGAATCGACTATGATAGTCCTAGTCAGAGAAATAACCGCAATCCGAAAAATGACAATGAGTTTCCAAGGTAGGTTATAGATTAGCATAAAGATTTGAGGTTGGGGCTTGTCCCCCTCTCTCTTCTCTACTCTCTACTCCCGCTTCTTCTTTATACTCTTTCGATAATCGTCGCAATTCCCATTCCGCCACCAATACAAAGCGTAGCCAAACCAGTACTCAAATCACGTCTTTCTAATTCATCCAACAACGTACCAGTAATCATACAACCCGTCGCACCAAGTGGGTGACCTAAAGCAATGGCACCACCATTTACATTGGTAATAGAGTGATCCACTCCTAAATCTTCCATGAAACGCATCGCAACTGCTGCAAAGGCCTCATTGATTTCGTATAAATCGATATCAGATTTGTGCATGCCTGCTTTCTTCAAGGCTTTTCTACTTGCTGGAGCTGGTCCAACTAACATCATCGTTGGATCCGTACCGACAACACCTACTGAACGAATTCTCGCTCTTGGCTTGATGCCCATTCTTTCTCCAATTTCTTTATTACCAATTAAAGCAATCGCTGCACCATCTACAATAGCAGAAGAGTTTCCTGCGTGGTGTACGTGATTAATAGCTGCTACTTCTGGGTATTTTTGAATGGCTACATCATCAAAACCAGCCATTTGACCCATCATTTCAAAAGATGGCTTTAAAGTACCTAAAGAATCTGCTGTTGTACCAATTCTTATATTTTCATCTCTATTCAATAAAACAAATCCATTTTCATCTGTAATGTCAATTCTAGATTTAGCAAAATAACCTGCCGCCTCTGCTGCTGCTGCTCTTCTTTGAGATTCTGCTGCAAACTCATCCACCATTCTTCTGGAATAGCCAAATTTAGAAGCAATTAAATCCGCAGAAACGCCTTGAGGAATCGTATGTCCTTTAAGTGCTACCGCAGGGTCCATCATCATCGCTCCACCATCAGCACCCATCTTTACTCTAGACATAGACTCTACTCCACCCGCTAACATTAAATCAGTAAAACCTGACTTTACATAAGCAGATGCTTGGTTGATTGCCTCTAATCCAGAACCACAAAAACGGTTCAAAGATACCCCACAAAGGTGATCTCCGTAGCCAGATTGCTGTGCTGCTGTTTTAGCAATATTCGCACCTTGATCCATTACTTGCGTAACACAACCACAAATGAAATCTTCAACCAACTTCGGGTCAAAATCATTTCTTTCTCTTAACTTATCTAAAAGTGTTACTAATAGTTGAGTAGGGGTCGTACCCATTAAAGCTCCTTTCCGATTGCCCTTTCCTCTTACAGTACGGACAACATCATAAATGTAGGCTTCCATGATTTATTGATTATTTATTATTAAAATTAGTCATTAGTCATTGGCCTATAGTCATTTGATGTAGTTCACCAATAACTTATGACCTAATGACTAATGACATTGGTTACTTATTCAAAATCTTTTGCTCTTCTGCAAAGACTTTTCGGTAATTTTCTATCCCCTTTCGGGTTAATTTAGGATAAATCATATCCCAAATCGTAAATTCTAATTGTTCTTCTTCTTCTAAAGTACAAGCCTTATCTCTAATTTCTAATTGGTTTAACCAAAAAGTCATAATCATCCAAATTGCATGGGATAGCCGGTCATATTCTCCTTCTACTTTTTCTGGACGCATATTTCCAGAACCTACCGAATATTCTAAAGTCCCTTTTACATACAAAATGGATTTCTGCATGTAAGTCCGATGTAAATCCGCAATTTCTGGATAATTTCGTAAGATATGAACCGTATCAATATACATAAATAAGTATTTCTTACCTAATCGGGTAAATAACTTATTTTGTTTGTAAATCTTATCTAAAGAAGGAATTTGTTGGACACCTGTTAGAATTGTAGCTCGCTCTGCTTCCATTTTATGAAAAGCCGCTTCAACAAGTACATCCTTATTTTTATAATGGTAAGCTAAATTTCCTGTACTAATACCCGCTGCCCCAGCAATATCTCGCAAAGTCACCTTATTCAATCCTTCTCGGTTGAAGAGTTGAATCGCCGCAGATAATATCTTTTCTTTCGTTTTAGACAGGATTAATTAGTTTATATAAATTTGGTAAATTTTAACGCTATTCTAAATTAAAGTACTAAATTAGAACAAAAAATCTAATTTTAAAAGAATAATTCGTATTTATATACTAATTAACTGATTTTTTAAGCACTTATTTTAAGCAGACCATTTTTTAAATGATAAATAGGACAAAATTTTCTTAGGTCTAAAGCTTTTAAAACGAAGAAGATTGTTTCTTAAAAAGAAAAACCCGAATTTCTTAAAAAGGAATTCGGGCTCAATACTTTTTTACAAAAAATATTTTTTAGTGTTGATGAAATGTTGTATTAAACCATTACTAAACACGCCAATTATGCTGTTTTAAAGCAGCTTCTATCATAGCTCTTTGCTCATATAACTTCTTGGAAAAAACGACAATTTGTTGACCGTTCGATTGCTTAATAATGATTCCAGCCTTGTCCCCAAAATTAAAAATTCGGCTTCGATGTCCAAAATTCATTGCCCATCCTGTACATAATTCCGCTTCTGTTACTTGGAAAAAGGCCAAGCTTTCAATTTCGGTTTTATTCACTTTAAGGTGTGCCCAAGGCAAAGGATTAATCTTAAAAGTCATTTTTTTAGGGCTAATCCTAATTTTTAATTTTAATGTCTGATAAAATAGGATGGCTCCTATAATAGACAATCCTAAAATACTCAACGTTGTTGCAGGAACCCCCAACTCCATGATAAAATAAGTGGCCATAACCTTGTATGCCATTAATGCGCCAATTACGCCTAAAAGACCAATAGAAAATACATCGTGATACTTTTGGTCTTCCTTATATAACTTTGCCATAATAAAAAATTTAACTGTTTCGACTCTTCGATTTCTCAACAAAATTCCTACTGACAAAACAGTGATTAATAATTACCTAATGCAAATTTACATTAAATTAATAAATAATTTACATTAAATTAACATTAAAATAAACGTTTAGGGTAGTATTTTAATTGTCTTACTACTGCAAAAAGATAAAATTCTTAACTTAAGCTGCTATAGTAACTGTGAAAAAAGCATAAAAATAATGTACGAAAAATCGTAAAACTATTACCTCCCGCCCTTCGTTGCTTGGATGAAAGAGGGACCTTGAGGGTGAAACGTATTAAAAAACCCAAATCTTATAGGTCAAAGATTTGGGTTTTTAATAAAACGAATTTATCGTTAATCGTTCATCATTTTATAAACCTATTTCGTAATAATCATTTTCTTCGTAGCCAATTCCGTATCTGTTTGCAACTGATAATAGACCACTCCTTGAACCCCTAAATCTTTAGTTTGCAACTTAAGTTGATTGTACCCCTGCTCCCCTACTCCACGATATTGCCATAATAATTGACCATTTAAATCCATTACTTTTAGTACAAAATTTTCCTGTGCGGGTAAATTAAAATCAATCATTGCCCAATTATTCGTTGGATTCGGATGACTTTGTAATAACTCAAAAGTGGTTAATGCCACTTGCTTTTTAAAAATCAACTCTACTTTTTGGATGCTTTTATTGGATTGATAAGCTTCTGCTCTTAATTTTTCAGAGTTTAATTGTATTAAATCACTAATTAAGCCAGTGGTTAAGGCTTTGAATTTGAGCGTAAGGAGTGTTTGCGTTTCTGCTTCCGTATTTCCATTCCAAGAAGTAATCAATTGGTGAGGCTTGGTTATCTGCCAATTTTGAACCGTCAATAGGTCTTCTTCCATATCGACTAATGCTAATTCGGGAAAATCAAGGGTAAATTGGAAACCATTATACTTTTCAAGGTTAGTTCCTTGCAATATTAGGTCAAAATTTGTTCCCGCTTCGACCAATCTATCTTGTGCTTCAATCCTCATTCCAGCTAATTTATTTCTCGGCTCAGCCGTATCATCAGTGGTTAATAAATTAGGTACCGCAGTCCCATTTATATCCCCAATTTTCACCCCCACAAAATTAACTTGAATATTTTGAGTTGGCGCTATCATCATTGATTCTGCAAATTTCTGGGACAAGGTCGAAGAAACATCTGAACCAAAATTATGTTTTGCATCGATAAATCGCCAAGAAGTATTGTCTTTAAATTCAAAGGTTTTACTTAAAATCAATTGTCGTAATTGCAACATATCAAAGGTGGTAATACTTCCTGATTTATTGACATCCGCAGCTATATATTGAAAGGGGGAAGTAAAATGTTTAATATTCAAAATATGTTGATTCATTAGCACCAAATCATAGGTTGACACGCCATTCGTTACATCTGTATTTTTTTCAGGGGTAATCGTGTAAGTGTTTCCTGGTGATAAAGCAAGATTATATTGACCAAACTGAGCAGTACCAATAACATCCGCCTCTCCTTCAGTGGAGGCTCTAATGGTTACAGGCTCTAAAAATTCTCCATTCTCATTCGTAATTTCTCCTGAAATCATCACTTCATCTGCATCACAATCATTATTGTCAGGGTGACTTAAAATTAAAACGTCTCCCCAACAAATATTTTTATTGCCATAAACATCCACCGCTTGTAGATAAATCCGAACGGTTTCTCCTACATCTTCACAACTAAAATTAAGGAAAGGACCAAATGTTCCTTCTTGATCAGAAAAGCTTACCCCCAAACTAGCAATACCACAATTATCGGAACTTCCCGCATCAAAATCTACCGCATTAATTAAATCTTGATTGGATCGTAGGGAAATATTTAGTTGATTAATACAACGAGTTTGAGGTTTTACACCGTCAACAATGGATACTACCCCTACATGTATATTTCCTGGTACTGGCTGAAAATTTTCATTTACACCATCAAATCTGGATGTTTCATTTCCGTCTTGGTCTTTGGCATAATACAAAACATAATAATTGCCGACGCCTAAATTATAGAACTGTCCACCATTTTGTTCATTTTCTTGTAATTTTTGCCCTATTCTTCCATCTGTTTGAATAGCTCTTAATTCAGTCCGATACCCTACTACTGTTCCACAGATATCATTCCACGCTGCGCCCAATAAATTCACTTCGCTTCTTTGACAATCGAATAAATTAAGAGAAAAGCGCATCGTATCTGGACCAGCTGTTAATTCAGGTTCTGCATCGTCTACTATTTTGATAATTTGTACAAATGATTGAGTTCGCTGAGGAGTTGAGGAACACCAATCCAACCACTTCCAAGTCCTAGATATTTTTTGCGTTTTACCAATTGTCTGAATTAATTGATCTTCATAAAAGGTAGCATAATGACAATTCGTTTGTTGCTCAGGTAAAATGTATGCTATACTATCATTAGGTATTACGGATAAAGGATTAATATACCATGGTGCTAAATTTTGCTTGGTAAAACGGGGCGTGCCATCAGGATTGGTCAATGCCAATAAGGCTTCTGGTGTAATACCTTCTCCACATTTCACTTCGATAGTTGGCGTATTTGGCATAAATAAGCTATCTGGTCGAATATTAATAAATGCCTGCGGGCAACTTTCATTCGTATTGCCATTACGATCTGTCGCTTTCCATCTTCTAACCGTAATACTTTCAAAGGTAATTGGAAGGTCTCTAGTTAAAGTAAGAATCGATGATCCTGACCCCGTCAATACATAAATCCCTGGAGTAGTTTGAATAAAGTGGTTCGGATTTAAAATATCCTGTAGTTGATTGACTTCTATTGCTGTATATTGACCACAAGCGCCATATTCTTCCTCGTCATAACTCGTTTCTACTATCTCATTACAATCCAAGAAATTGGGCGCTACATCTGGCACTGCCTCAGAACACAATAATGCAATTAAATTGGGACCAGTGCACTGAGGCACTTGAATGTCCTTTAAATTTATTTTGCCAAAACAAGCATTATTACAATTATCCCTAATAATGTACTCATGTGTCCCCTCTACTAAGAATAATGGTTGATTATCCGCATCTAAAAAATCACAAGTCCTACATATAGCGGTATAAGATTTACTTTGAATAATTATATTTATTGGATAAGCAGGTGCGCAAAGATCAGACAAGACTTCTTTAGGGAGCAATTTAGTCTGACAATCATCCCCTAAAGAAATATTTGTTTCCGCAGGACAGACTAAATCTTCTGAATCCAAAATAGTGAAAGTACAATCTACTTGTTTCAATTCTACTAATTGTCCATCAAATAAATCTCCGTCTCCATCCTTATCAAAATATAAGATATAAGAAAGGGTATGACGCCCTACCCCAACTGTCATATCAGGATATTCCGTTAAATTTCCACCTATAAAACCTAAACTTAATCCATCAATAATTACTTCGACCATATAAGGTGGTGCTAATAAAGTCGTATTCATTCCTGCGCAGCCATCTATAGCTACCGCTGGTACTGGCAAAGTCGTACTTTCTCCACAACCAATGGTTAATCCATCATAAGAGGCAATGCCATCGGGTGCATTACCATCTCCAGTAATGGGACAACTAATATCAAAAGTTCGGGGCGTACAAGCCGTAGAAAAAAGCCAACCTAATCCTTTATTACTATCTCCATTCGGATTCCAACCAATCGTAATACAACCAGAAACATTTTGGCAACTAGCTTCTACCCAACCAGCTCCATATAATACCGTTCCGTCACCCATTACCCTTGTCATTTGCCCAGGAGAGCTTCCAGAAATTTGAACCAAACTACTCGTATCCAATTGATTATCATCATCTAATCCCATAAATCCTATATTCGGATTTTTATCGCCATTTGCTACTTCACAAGCACCATCATAGATGTAAAATTGGTCAGAAACATGAATATCAAAAACAGTAAAAGTGAGTCTTATTTTCTCTTCTACTGGATTATCTGGGCAAAAAGTCCACAAAACAGGCTCATATAGATCATCCCCGTAATCATTAGCAGGACTGTTTTGTGCGGCAACATCTATTAAGTCATTACTATATAAATCAATGCCGCCATCATCTGTATAACTCCCTCCACAGCCTGTAAATATTTGCCCATTAATATCACAATAACGGTCATTAGCACGGGTATCATTCGTCAAATCAAGGGCTGTTTGCGCAGTAAGCACCCTTCCAATAAAAAATAAAGTAAGTAGGATTAGATTTACTCTTTTTAAAGAGCTTTTGGCATCTAAATTCATGAATATAGTTTTTCTTGAGTGTATTTGTCTAAATGTTATTCCGAAACAAGGCTAAAAACAACAGGCCGTGTCAAACTGACGACCTTGTTTTTTGCCAACGCAAAAAGGGGCAATAACAAAAACGTATTTTAAACCAAGTTTAATAACAAAATGCTGTAGTTGTTTATTAATAAGTGTGGGGCTATTTTTTATTGGTCATAAAAAATAGATTATTTATATGAGATTTTTAAGGAAGGTATAAGACTCAACAAAAGTAAAGTATTTGTAGGTAAAAAAGAAAGGTTTTAATTCAAAATAAATATTTTCATATAATAATTAATTTTAATTAGTACTTATGGATTAAAATTAGAGAAATAACCCTCTTATTTGAATTAAATTTGTTACTCCTGATAATCAAATTATTCTTTCAGAAGAAAAATTTACCACTTGTCACTAGCAACGAGTAAATAATTTGTGAATTACTTTATCAGATAAATTTTATCTTTGACCGAAATCAAAACTTATTATATTTATGCTTATTAATTTAACTAGCGATACCGTTACTAAACCAACAAAAAAAATGCTTGCTGCTATGATGGGAGCAGCCGTTGGAGATGATGTTTTTGGCGCAGACCCTACTATTAATCAATTAGAAGCCAAAGCTGCCAAAATGTTCGGAAAAGAAGCGGCTGTTTTTTGTCCTTCTGGCACTATGACCAACCAAATTGCCATTAAAATTCATACCCAGCCGCTAGATGAAGTAATTTGCCACGAGTATTCTCACATTTACCAGTATGAGTCGGCTGGATATGCCCTTACTTCGAGTGTTTCTATGAATCTTTTACAAGGAGCTTATGGCAAATTAACCGCTGAAAGCATCGAAGCAGCGATTAAACCTGTTTATGATTGGTTGCCTATCAGTAAGTTAGTCGTTTTAGAAAATACCACCAATAAAGGCGGCGGTAATTATTATACAACTAAAGAAATAAAACCTATTGCCAAATTATGTAAAACTAAAGGATTAGGCCTGCACTTAGATGGTGCTAGACTCTTTAATGCTTTGGTGGAGACTGGAGAAACCCCACAACAAATGGGACAACTCTTTGATAGTATTTCTATCTGCTTATCTAAAGGCTTAGGCGCACCCGTTGGCTCTTTGTTAATTGGTAATCAAGAATTTATCCGACAAGCTAGACGTTTTAGAAAAGTATTGGGTGGCGGTATGCGACAAGCAGGTTTTTTAGCCGCAGCAGGTATTTATGCCTTGGATAATCATGTTGACCGTCTGAAAAAAGACCATAAGAATGCTCGTAAAATTGGAAAGGTGTTGGCTAAAATGAAAATGGTAGAAAATATCCGTCCGATTAAAACTAATATTTTAATTTTCGATGTCAAAAAACCTTATACCGCTGATACTTTTTTAGCAAAATTAGCAAAGAAAGGTATTCAAGCAGTTGCTTTTGGCCCTCAGACCATTCGGTTTACTTTGCATTTGGATGTTAGTAAGGAAATGGTAACGCAGGTTGTTAAAATTTTAAAAGCGTTATAGGACAAAACATGTTTTAGTTCTGTATATTTAAGGAGTAATTTAAGACAATCTGTCGCCTTACAATCGTTGCCAACCACAAGTATTTGACAATAAACCTATGGCTACGATAAACCCTCTAAAAAACGACAACATAAATTAACAAAGATTAAACAATTGTAAAATTTGTCGCTTTACACTTCCCTTTCCCGCAAAAAAATAATAAGTGTAAAAAAAACGCTTATCTTTGCATAACACTACCTTATACTATCAGATTAATTCTTAAACCTATTGCCGTTTTTAGAGTTAAACTATTAGTAATACTGTATTCGACAGATAAATTGATGACTACTTTAAAATAATACTTGTATGGAAATCCAATCTACCTCTTCTATTCACCGCTCAGAAACCTTGGCCGCCTTACAAGGTCAAGAATTTGATTTACTAGTCATCGGTGGCGGTGCTACAGGGACAGGAATTGCCCTAGATGCAGCTGCTCGTGGACTGAAAACGGCTTTGGTAGAAAAAAGAGATTTTGCCTCTGGAACCAGTAGTAAATCCACTAAATTAATTCATGGAGGATTGCGGTATTTACAACAATTAGATATTGCTTTGGTGAGGGAAACGGGAACAGAAAGAGCTATTGTTCACCGTTTGGCTCCACATATTGTTTTGCCAGAAAAAATGTTGATGCCGATTGTCAAAGGCGGAAAATATGGCTATTGGATGGCTTCTTTTGGTTTAAAAGTCTATGATATTTTAGCGAATGTGAAAGGAGATGACCGACGGAAAATGTTAGATAAAGCAGGTTCCTTAGCTAAAGAACCTTTATTGAGTGCAGATAACCTGAAAGGCGGCGTATTTTATGCAGAATATCGAACAGACGATGCTAGATTAACGATAGAATTGCTTAAATCCGCTACTCGACACGGGGCGCTTGCCGCTAATTATTGCAAAGTCAACGATTTCACTTATGCGGATGGAAAAATCACAGGAGCAAATTGTGTAGATGAATTGACTGGAAAAAAACTGGTTATTAAGGCTAAAAAAATTGTCTCTGCGGGTGGCCCTTGGGTAGATAGATTGCGTAAAAAAGACAATTCTCTAAAAGGCAAACGATTACATTTAACCAAAGGGGTACATTTAGTCGTACCACACGAAAAATTCCCGCTTAAACATACCATTTATTTTGATGTACCTGATGGTCGAATGATATTCGCCATTCCAAGAGGTAGAACTACTTATATTGGAACAACAGACACCACTTATAAAGCAGATTTAAATCGAATTGTGACTACTCAAGCGGATGCCGATTATCTCTTACATGCGGTTAATAGTATTTTCCCTGGGGTCAATTTGACCATGGAAGATATAGAATCTAATTGGGCTGGCTTGCGGCCATTGATTCACGAAGACGGAAAATCTCCTTCTGAGTTGTCTCGAAAAGATGAGATTTTCACCTCTCCACAAGGATTAATTTCTATTGCGGGCGGTAAACTGACTGGTTATCGAAAGATGGCGCAAAGAATTGTGGATTTAGTCATCAAAGAATTTCCTAGAAAAGAAAAAAGGACTTTCAAAAAATGTCAGACTAAGACTATTAGCCTAACAGCAAATCCTTTAGCAAATGCCAAAGCAGTAGAAACTTATATTCAAGCGTTACAGAAAAGAGCTATCACCCTAGGCTTAGCTCCTTATCATGGTTGGTATTTAGCGACTGTTTATGGTAAACAAGCGGAAACTATTCTAATAAAAATGGGTGATTTTAAGGGAAACAAACCGCATATTGCTTTAGCTAGAGCGGAAGCATGGTTTGGGGTACATTATGAAATGGTTAATCGAGCAGATGACTTTTTTGTTCGTCGGACAGGTCGGTTATACTTTGATATTGGTAGTATCAATAGCATTCGGGATGCGGTTTTAGCAGATTTGCAAAATTATTTAGGCTGGAATGCTAATCGTTTGGCTAAAGAAATCGAAAATTTAGATGAATTGATTTATGATGCGACCCATTATTATGAGCAAGAATTGACGGCAACTGTTTCAAAAGAAGCAGCTATCTATGCTTAATCAAATTATTTTTGCCTTTTAACTTTTTAAAACACCATGATTTTGAAAATCATGGTGTTTTAATGCCATATTTATAACTTAAACCCTTCATCTTTCAACAAACGAAACAAACCCATTCCTCGTTCATATAACTGCGATACAGAATTCGCTCGCAGACGATGGTTTTCTTTATATAAAATCAAATAATAATTGATGCCTTCCATATGCCATCCTCGTTCTTGACTAAAAAAATGGAGTATTTCGTCACTCATTTTAAAGCGAATGTATTCTTCGTCCTCTCCTTGCAATAAATAATTACCAGAGAATTTGGGAAATCGCTCAAAGTCAATGTCCTGCTTTCCAAAATAAGTCGTTATTTTATCTAAAATAGTTTCTGGCTTCATCACAAACTGAGGTAAGCCTAAATTTTTAGACCGCATCAAAAAGACGGTCTGTGCGACAATTCTTCGCTGTTTATTATACCCCGTCTCAAATTGATAATCAAAAATTTTGATATTATTCTCATTCCATTCATCCTGCTTTTGCATAATATTGATGGCTAGGCGATTACGGCCTTTTTGGAATAACTCAAAATCAGCAACTTCTCTAGTGACGCTGTATTCTTCTTGCTCAATAAAATCCATCCCTAAACGGTGTGCCACCGCCCTCAATTGTCCTTCTCTAGATGGATTATGATTGGCTGTTTGTTGGCGATTTCGTTGCCGCCGATAGGCATTGTATTTTTTTTGTTGAGGCATGATTTGGCATTCTTTTAATCAAAAAACCAAAAATAAGAAAAATATAATAGAAAAGGTTCAGTAAATTCGCTACTGAACCTCTTCTATCAACAAGAAATATAAGGATACGCCAAACAGCGTAAAAAAATGATTTTGAATGCTGCCTCCTAATCACCAAATTAAGCTACTACTAAATCACTTTTTATGCTATGTTCAGTATATTTTATCGCAAGACCATCACTTTTTCTGTCAATCGCTTGCCTTCTGTTTGTAATATCACGTAATACATGCCCCCACCTAATTGAGTTGCATCTAATTTAGCCGTATTCCATCCTTCTGCATTAATTGTCTTTTGCTCACCAACTAATTGTCCTGTCAAATCAAAAACCATTATATTAGCTGCCCCTTCTGCTGGCATATAAAAACGAATAGTTGCATCATTCAAAAATGGATTTGGAAAAACTTCAAGTTTTAGTTCTTCTGGTTTAGGTATTATACGCTGTTGAACCCCTACTTCTTCTGAAACAATAGCAGAGATAGGACAAGTTCCAATATAGGCATGAAAACTACCTCCTGCTAATACCGTAAAATTTGGTTTTAAAGTGATAGATTGTTCTGCTGTGAATACGACATCTCCATGGGCATCACTAATGGTCGCATCCGACTCAATAGTATTCGTTACGTGGTAATTTTCTTTCGCAATATTTGAAATAGCTATAGAAGGATTAGGCTCACATACTGGATCGTTAGAACATTCATTCATGCCCTCTGAAGTAGAAATAGTAAAATTACCATAGTAATTATCTACTACTTGTAAATAATAGGTCTGACCTGGATTTAAACAAGGTAAGACATGTGTAAAAGGATTATTTCCGCAAGGATCCATGGCATAAACTAATGCAGGAGTTCCGTCTAGTAAATCACTACATGCTGTCGCAGCCCATAAGGCAACTCTACTACTTGTTGTAAGGGTCATTTCTAAATTATTTCCAGAAGTAGGCCCATCAAAACTAAACCATACACTTGACCGATAAGGCGTATACGCCCATTTTCCTTCTTCTTGACAATTCCCTTGTGGTACGCTAGGTTCACAAATACTAGTTGTCGATTCATAATAGCCCTCATCATAGTCATAAGTAGTATTCAGGTATTCATCTAACTTAGTAGCCGCACAGGGATCATCATTACTCGCTAGGTGGTAGGTATTAGGCCCATACAAATAAAGCATCTCATTACAATCTGTATTGATATTATGTTCTAGCGTAATGATTGTTTGATTATTTGCCACTAAAGGGCCTACTTCATATATTCCTGGACTAGTAATATTATTGATGGCTGCTAATCCCGCACTATTGGTTATATTAATTGATGTTGCATTCCCCATATTATAGATTTCTATCTGAGCGTAATATCCTTCTTCACACGAATTAGTACTACTACAAGCAAATGGTGTTGACCAATTATAGGAGGGACTTAGGCAAGATTCTTCAGAAATACATAAATCAAAAAGGCCAGGCATCTTATTTGCTGAATCCCCAAACCATATTCTAAGATAAATAGTAGAGCCAGCAGGTGCAACACTAAAACTACTTGAATATGTTCCATTCCAATACGAACCTGATACGCCGTATTTTTCTTCTAAATTTCCGCAATCTCCTGTATTCAAAGTAAACCAGAAACCAAACTGGTCAGCGATTCCTTTATTTAAGGTTAGGCGAAATATACCAGAAGAAGGTACCGTAAACTTATACCAGACATCATTTTGCCCTAAATGACCGTAATCAACCGTTGGAGGAGCAGGAGAATCATTATTGGAATCTGTTGCCCCTATATTATGTCCCGTAACAGAACTTGTACAACCAGAAGTACCTACTGATAAGGTTATGGCATCTCCACATGCATCATTAGCAGGAGCTGAAAGTGCATTTAAATTAATCATCGTGGGGCTACTCTCTAACGTACCTGCTAGCCCAGGATTGGTCACCTTACATTGATAAAAACCAGCCTTACTAATATCTATATTACTAATCGTCAAACTTGGACTAGTGGTCGTTGTCAATAACGTATTATTTCGATACCAACTATAAACATTAGTGGTTACACCAGCATCTATCGTGTAACTAATAGTATGACTCCCCCCTTGATTGACAGTAACTTCAGTGGTATCTCCAAAATTAGTTTGGGGCATATAGCTATATTCATTTGTAAGAAATTCGCTATTATAAAGTAAATCTTCAAAAGTTAGTTTATTATTATATAGCCCCATATAATTTAGACTTGGGAATTTACCTGTAAAATCCGCACAACCATCTAACTCATTACTATATAAAAACAGTTGGTTCAATTTGGTCAGATTCCCTAATTCAACGGGAATACTTCCTGTTAGGTCATTATCGCCCAAATTAAGAGATGTTAAAATAGTAAAACCTCCCAACCAAGTAGGAATCGTACCTGTTAATTCACAATTGTATAAAGACAAACGTTCTAAACTATCAAAATTGCTTAACTCAGTCGGGATAGTTCCAAAAGCATTAGAACTTAAATAAAGACTTCTTAACTTGGTCA
>CALFWI010000401.1 GCA_937928615.1 uncultured Saprospiraceae bacterium
GTCTATCAGCATGGTCTTCGATTGTTTTGCACGAAGATAGGAAAAACTTGTAGGATTCTCTTAGTCTTGATACACCGAAGACGGATTTGCTGGAGATTTATAACTCGGATGTTTTATCACGGATGAAAAATACCACGGATAATTTTTAATGCGGATAATGTAAGTACTCAATTTAAAATTGAAAATTTTAAATTCACAATTTTCAAAAGGAGCAGCAGTTAATTTCCAGTAGCTTATAGAAAAAATTAAAGCAATGAAAAGGTTATAGGTCTAAGGTTGACATAAATATCCAACTGCCAGCTAATTACAACGAATTTATAATCTATCATCATACTACTATACAAAATAGATTTAATCTGCTTAAAACAAGGCGGTTGTGGGAAACAACCGCCTTGTACGGCTCAATATAAGGCGGCAATTTCCCATTGCCGCCTTATTTTAAATAGGAAACCTAAAAATGTATAGTAGTCTCATCTATCATTTACAACTATAGACAGGGAGCCAATGAAAAACATTATTGGCTGATTAGTAGGAGTTACCGTTTATTTTTTTTTAAAATTGAATATTTTAAATTTAAAATTGAAAATTGTTTATAGTCTACAATAATTTTCTCTTTAGTCCTTTGTCATTTAAAACTTAGTAGTTAATCAAGTTAATACTGTCGGGTATAATCTGACTTATAATCGCTCAATTTATCCGTTGTTTTATAACCACGAAGTGGTTGAACTTGAATAGCCCCGTAACTTGTCCTCGATTCATTGGGATGCAAATGCGGTGGAGCATGATGATTATTTTCCCCAAATCTCCCAACTCTGAAAGAGTTGAACATGAAAAACATAGCAAAATTGGCGATTAAGAATGACCCGACATTATTACCTTGAAAGACTACTTAGTTATTATTCTAAAAATGTCGTTCAAAGCACTTTTTTATTTTAAAAAATCATTTTTAATTAAATTTTCATAATTTTATATGAATATAGTAACATATAAGACATTTTCCTTTTAACTTTTATGCTAAATTTGTTTTGATGGCAAATCAAACAAAAATACCAACCTATATTTTACCGATTATTGTGTTCGCACAATTTGGTGGGGCTTCTCTTTGGTTTGCGGGTAATGCCATTATTGCAGATTTACAACAGGCGCTGCATTTATCCGCAGATGCGACAGGGGACATTACTGCTGCTGTTCAATTCGGTTTTATTATCGGGACGCTGTTATTTGCCTTTTTATCTATTGCTGACCGCTTTTCTCCTAGCAAAGTTTTTTTGATTGCGGCTGTTTTAGGCGCTGTTTTTAATTTATCCGTCTATTTTTTCGCTACTGATTTATGGTCCTTATTAATTTTTCGATTTGCTACTGGCTTTTTCTTGGCAGGTATTTACCCTGTGGGAATGAAAATAGCAGCAGATTGGTATGCTAAAAAATTAGGGAAAGCCTTAGGCTATTTAGTGGGTGCATTAGTTTTAGGGACTGCTTTTCCACATTTATTAAAAGTAGTTGGACAGTCCTTACCTTGGGAAATGGTTTTATGGATAACTTCTGGGATGGCAATTTCAGGTGGTTTATTACTTTATTGTCTAGTTCCAGATGGTCCCAATCGCAAAAAAGGCGCTCAATTTGAATGGAATGTTATTTCTAAGGTTTTTGCTTTTCCAGAATTTAGAGCCGCTGCTTTTGGCTACTTCGGACACATGTGGGAATTATATACCTTTTGGGCTTTTGTCCCTTTTCTAATAGCTACTTATAATGATTTCAACCAAACTGAATTACCTGTAGCCTTACTCTCTTTTGGCATTATCGCAATTGGTACTTTCGGTTGTATTATTGGTGGATATATTTCTTTGAAAAAAGGAAGTAAAAAAGTGGCTTTTGATATGTTGTTAATCTCAGGATTATGCTGTCTATTCTCTCCATTTTTATTTAGTGTATCTCCTATCTTATTTATACTCGTCCTCTTAATTTGGGGATTTACCGTTGTTGGCGATTCTCCTCAATTTTCTACTATTGTCGCTAAAACAGCACCTAGCTTATATATCGGTACGGCTTTAACGATTGTCAATTGTCTTGGTTTCGCCTTGACCATTGTGAGTATTCAAGTTGTCGCTTACTTAATAGAAATTATTCCTGTTGCTAATGTATTTCTAGTCTTGTTGATTGGTCCATTAATGGGCTTATGGTCTTTCCATAAGCGAAAAATAGTAGTCGATGCTCCATTTATACTGGATACTAAAGAGCACGGATAAATAAAAAATGTTTAGCGTTTTCAATGTTCTTCTGGATTATAAAAAATTACTCATCCCAAATCCCACCTTTTAGCCGTAGAAGGCAATGTTTCCAAAAAATATGCGATAGAAAATAAAAAATGGATATTGACAAATAAAAGGTCTTTTTCCCAACATATAGGTTCAAAAGGAACCTACTAAATATAAAACTATCGAACTTATACTTATCTTATTGGTGTTAATATTCTTACCTCCTCTATTTATTTTACCTCTCCAATACAAACTTTCTATTTCTTTAAATACTAATCAATTTTATGAAAAATAACGCGCTTTTTCTATTAATAATCTTGGTGCTAATTGCTTGTAAAAAAGAACAGGAAATCACCGTATCTGAACCAGAAATACCTACGACTACTTTTACCTTGACCTTTGAAAACATCATGAAAAATCAGACTTTTTTTCAGGCAGGTGTAACCGACTTACAGCAACCAGGAGAAAGTAAGTCTTATCGTTTTATAGCAGGAATTGGTATGCACCTTTCCTTTGCAACAATGTTAGTACAATCGAATGACCTTTTTTATGGGTTTGAGGAAAACGGTATAGCACTCTATGATGCTGATGGTTCAGCTCTTACAGGAAATATTACGCATGCGGTTCGGCTATGGGATGCGGGGACAGAAATAAATGAAGTCCTAGGAACAGGTGCTAACCAAGCCCCTAGACAAGAAAATGTAAATGCTGGAGAACGGGAAGATGGTGTCATTCAATTGGTAGATTCTTTGAATGACGGTTTAATTTATCCTGTAGCGGATTCGATGATTCGCTTGTCCTTAGAGTATGATGGCAATAATCAATTTGTATTGACTATTGAAAATATTTCTAATACAGCAATGATGAGTAGTGCCTTAGCACCAGGTATATTTACGGTTCACCAGCAAGATAAATATTTGTTTAAAGTAACGGAAAAAGCTTCTACTGGTTTGGAAGCTATGGTAGAAGATGGCGATAATTCAAGTTTATGGAATCAAATCTTAACAGAAACAGGTTTTACTTCCATTATCGGAACGGGCGTTTATGTCGTTCATAAAGCTAGTCATCCTATTTTTACAGATGGAGAAAAAGATAGGGGACAAGGCTTAGAAACTTTGGCTGAATCTGGTAATCCAGAAAATCTTCACGATGTACTCAAAAGAGATACTACCTTTTCAGAAGTAAGGCTTTTTAATGATCCCGTTGGTAATAATGTTTTAAACCTTGGAGGAAAATTAATTCAAGGAGATAAATATGAATTTTCTTTTGAAGCTAGTATCGGTGACTACTTGAGTATTGCCACTATGCTGGTTGAAACAAATGATTTATTTTTTGCTTTTGATGATACTGGTCTTGAATTATTTCCTAATGGACAACCTGTTAATGGAAATGTTACGAATCATGTTCATCTTTGGGATGCAGGAACAGAAGCTAACCAATTCCCCGGAGCTGGCAATTTTCAACCTATAAGAAATGGTGGTAAAGAAGGAGCCGATGAAGGAGGTGTCGTTCGAATTGTAAACGATGATTTTACTTATCCCTTAGTGGATGAGTTGATTCGAGTGACTATTAAAGCATCCTTGTAAATAGAAAAAGCTAAGCCAGATTTACGAAAATCTGGCTTAGCTAAAACTGTTTGGATAATTGTATTTTTATATTCTTTGACTATTTAAAATCAAGATAAAAGCTTCTTTGGCACTTCAATTACCTTAGCCCGCAAATATTCGCCCAAAGATTTAGCCTGTGCATCCACCTTTGTAGAAGCCGCAACGCCTTCTTCTAAAAACCCTAATAAATAAAAATTTAAGCCTAATAAATTGGGATAATCATATCGAATAACTTCATAAGGTCTAGCCTCAGGCATTAATTCTTTTAGTTTCTCCACCGTTAAAAATGCCTTTAAAAAAGTATAAGTTTCAGGCGTTTTTCCCCAAACCCCTAAGTTTGCATTGCCCCCTTTATCTCCAGAACGAGCAGCAAATAAAGTCCCTAAAAAGGTTTTTTCCATTTCTGAATTATCAAAGGAAAAATTATAAGTAGGAGCAATTTTATCTAAAGTAATGGGGGCGCCATTATAGGTAATTTCCTCAACCGTCATTTTTTCACCATCTACATCTACTTGTTGTTGTATGTATTTTTTGTCAATCAAAGCAGGAAAATGCACAACTCTAGGTTTGGCTGGCCCTAATTGACTATCAAAACAAAAACCGGGCACAGAACATAAAGCTAGTTCCACCAATTTAGAAGTAAATAACCTACCCGCTTTTTTAGGATTTCTATCAATCACCGAAAAACGAATTTTACCAAAGGCTTCTTCGTTTATTGCTGGGTCTAAATTTTGCGTTTTGAAAAACTGAATGTCTAATTTATCAAAAGCTTTTGTACCACCTACACTTTCTAAAAATTGATTTTTAAGAATTTTTGCTTTCTCCTCAATATCTAATCCTGCAATTAAAAAGGATAAGGTATTTTTGAAACCGCCCATGCAGTTCATTGTCACTTTAGCCGTATTTGTCGCTGGTGTTCCTTTTGTCCCAGACACACTTACACGGTCTTTACCCACTTGTTTTAATACAGCGGTATCAATATGTGCCACTACATCAGGGGTAATATAAGCAGGGGCATTGACCTCATACAATAACTGCGAAGTAACCGTTCCAACACTTATTAATCCACCCGTTCCAGGATGTTTGGTAATCACACAACTACCATCATTTGCCACTTCTGCAATCGGAAATCCAACATTAATATAAGACGGTACTTCTTTAAAATAAGAATAATTTCCGCCTACTGCTTGTCCACTACATTCAATAATATGTCCTGCAACCGCAACGCCTGCCATCGCATCCCAATTATCTTTTGACCAACCGAAATGATAAGCTGCGGGTCCCATGACGACCGATGCATCGGCGACTCTTCCTGTTACCACGATATCCGCTCCTTTGTTTAAAGCTTCGACTATTCCCCAGCAACCTAAATAAGCATTCGCAGAAACTGGCGGC
>CALFWI010000402.1 GCA_937928615.1 uncultured Saprospiraceae bacterium
GCTATTACGTCAATAAAACACCTTTTTTTCTACAAAATTATAAATTATTAAAAATGAGATTAAACAATGTATTGCTATTATTAGGGCTCACATTACTCTTCGCCAATTGCACACCGAAATTGTCTAACGTAACTAAATCTGAAAAAAACGACGGTTTTGTTTCCTTATTCGACGGACAATCTTTAGCTGGCTGGCATGTATTTAAAAACGGTACGAATACTTGGTCGGTCGAAGATGGGACAATTGCTTTAAATCCGGCTAAGCAAGGAGGAGATTTGGTAACGGATAAAGCTTACGAAAATTACGAACTTCGATTAGAGTGGAAAATTTCTGATTGTGGCAATAGTGGCATCATTTATAATGTCAAAGAAGAAGGCTACGAAGCCGTTTGGAAAACTGGTCCAGAAATGCAAGTATTGGATAATAAATGCCATCCAGATGCAAAAATTATAACGCATCGAGCAGGTGACTTATACGATATGATTTCCTGTAATGAAGAAACCGTCAAGCCAGCAAATGAATGGAATGCAATTCGCTTAATTATCAATAATGGAAAAGTAGAACATTGGTTAAATGGTAAAAAAGTAGTCGAGTTTGAAATGTTTAACGATAACTGGAAAGCTATGGTTGCCAAAAGTAAATTTAAAAGTATGCCTGATTTTGGAACGATTCGCAAGGGTAAAATTGCTTTGCAAGACCATCATGATAAGGTTTGGTATCGGAATATTCGAATCAAGGAGTTGTAGCAGTTACGGGTTGCGGGTTAACATAGCATATTGAGCCTAAAATTAGATTAAAAAATTAATTATTTTCAGGTTATTCAACTAGTATTATTAGGTATTTACTTAAACTGAACCCGCAACTCGCAACGTTCTACAAAATCATTCATTTTGTCCTTCTTTTTATCTACACCTACTGTCCGCCCTACTACAAACTAAAAACTTACTTATTCTGTTTTATTTTTCTTTTGTTACCTCAACAATGTTAAATAAAATTCATGTTCCAAAAAGGTATTATCACTAAAATAAGCTCCGTTAGTTTTGAGCAAACGTATCAACAACTTAGAACGGTCATTGACAACAATCCAAACCTTAAAATTATTGCAGAATTGAATCACCAAGCCAATGCCACTTCGGTAGACTTGGAATTAGCACCTACTCGAATTATCCTATTTGGTAATCCTAGATTAGGTACGCCTTTGATGCACAACACACAAACGGTTGGTTTAGATTTACCACAGAAAATATTGGTTTATCAAGATGCAGAAGGAGTTGTCCGAGTTGCTTATAATGACCCGCTTTATTTGGTAGAACGCCACGGGATTACAGAAAATGAAGGAATTTTACAAAAAATAAGTGGTGCTTTGGATAAGTTGACATCTGTAGCTATTGCAAAGTAATTTATAGCCATCATTTTATCATCTCTTCAATTTATGATTATGCGGTTATGCTGTTTGTTTATTCTCCTCTTTTATGGTTTACTTATTTCTTGCACCAAACAGTCAAGTAATAATTTAACGGAAGAGAATGACGCCGAGAAAATGGAACAAATAGACTCGACCAACACCAATCCTATGAATATACCAACAGGCACGTTCCAGCTTAATCAAGACAGTCATGCGGTCGTCGAGGCTATTAATTTTTCAGGGGAAGCTAATAATTACACGTTTAATGTTCAATTAAAAAGTCCTGATACGGGTTGCGAGCAATATGCGGATTGGTGGGAAGTTATTGACAAAGAAGCACAATTAATTTATCGCAGAATTTTACAGCATAGTCATGTCAATGAACAACCTTTCACTCGGTCTGGTGGTTCCGTTGGTATTGATGCCAATACTTTTGTTTACATTCGAGGACATATGAATACTTTAGGCTATGGCTCTTTAGTATTTGGCGGGTCGATTAAAGATGGCTTTGAGGCAATAGAATTGCCTATAGAATTTGGGGCAGATTTGGATAAAGTTGCTCCTTTGCCTGATGGCTGTGCTTTTTAGTCTTATTGAGTTTGCTATTGAGATTGTCATTGCTATTGAGGTTGCTATTTATACCACAAGTTCTATTGTCCATTCACCTATCAACTAGAATATCTGCTATTAAAGGAATAAAAATCCGTTGGGGATATATATATAAGCCCAACGGATTTAGGTATTGATTTAGCTAGAAATCTTTCTTCGAATGATAAAAACGGATAAGCCAATAATAATTAAAGCACCAATAACCAGCAAAGTCAATAACTGAGGTATATTGCGTTGCATGACAACAAAATCAGCTATTCCTGCTTTCCAAAATAACCATTCATCAGCAATGGAAGAGGCTATATTATGATTCCCCATTTCTAAGATAATAATTCCATTCTTTGAAAGGAGATCAATTCTAGCTGCTGTATTTAAAGCTGCGCCACTTCCATCATGTCCGATTATTAAGGAGTTTTGGTCATTTTGACTATACAAATGAGGCCCTAAACCATAAACACCAATATCACCTCTAAAGGCTTCTGGTTGACTCATTTTTGTAATAGTCTCTTTGCTTAACACCTTATTACTTGAAATATTGGCT
>CALFWI010000403.1 GCA_937928615.1 uncultured Saprospiraceae bacterium
TCTATTAAATTGAACGACTCCGTTAACACTATAATCTAAAGTCTCTTCCGATTCTTTAGCACTCAAGGAATTTTCTACTGCCCTCGCTGCATTTATTTTACCATAACCATAAAAAGGGCTATGTCCATTCGCATCATAATCTCCAAAATCTATATCAATTTGGTCGCAGGAATTTTTAATAATTGCTCTAACTTCCTCCCATGTTAAGTCCTCATTAGCTCCTAGCATCAATGCTGCTACTCCTGCTACTCCTGGGCAAGAAGAAGAAGTTCCTCCAAAACTATTGGTATAGCTGCCTGCGGCATCACCGTTCGTTAAATTTCCTTGATTATACCCTTCTCTACCCTGTCTATCCGTTGTCCAAATCCCTGGAGTCAAGGGTTGTGGTCGAGGGACAGGAACATATCTAGAGTCTACATCACTACTCGGAAAACAACACAAGACAGCTTGTCCGTAATCACTATAGTAACTCCGAACGCCTCTATCATTAGAAGCTGCTACCGCAATCACTTTAGGATAACTAGCATAACCATCTAAATCGCAACTTTCGTTCCCATTTCCCGCTGCCCAAACAATCACACAGCCTTTCCCATTTCGCCCTTCATTAATCGCATAATCTATTGCTAAACGAGTACTATCAGGTAGTGGAAATTCTTGAAAATGTTGTGGGTCTTGACTATCCCACCAAGGACCGTCCATGGGTCCCCAGCTACACGAAATGATATCTGCCCCATTATCCGTTGCCCACCAAAATGCCTTTGCTTCTGCCAAGGACCCTAAACCACCTGAACGAATAGGCATCAGCATGGCTTCAGGCGCTACTCCTGAAGCTTTATCTCTCCCTGCTGCACAAGCCACTCCTGCACAAGCCGTTCCATGATTTTCTCCGCTTCGTTTTGGATTACCGTCTTGTTCATCCAGCACTGTATCATAAGGGGAAACAATCTTTCCTGCAAATTCTTCGTGCGATTCATCTACCCCATCATCCACAATAGCAATGGTAATACCCGCTCCACGACTAGTAGACCAAGCTAGTTCAGCATCAATATGTTGATTGATAATTTGACCATTTCGTTCTAAAGGACGTAAATGCCATTGGTTCGGAAAAATGCTTCGGTGTTTTTTCTGTCTAACTAATTCTGGATGGCAATATTCGACTGCTTTATTTTTTAATAGTTGCTCAGATAAGTCAAAAATTTTCATACCTGTCCCCGATTCCGCGCAGATAAAATAAGCGCATTCCGCAAAGCCCAATTTTTCTTTTACACGTAATCCTAATTCCTCAATAATTGCTTTACATGTTTTTTCCGTGGTATTATCTTTAAATTTAACAAAGAAATTTTCGGTGTACACAACAGGTTCACCAGATTTAGCATCTTTCAAGACTCGTCCTGCAAAACGAATTTCTTTTTCTTCATTAAATTCTTTTCGTACTTGATTTCGCAATTTCATGCCCCCTCCTAAACTTCTACTTTTTTTGTCGATACATTTAAAAACGGTCACGTTTGCCTCAGGAAAACTCACCACAGGCATCATTTTAGACAATAAACGTTTAGAGCTATTGGACAAAGCCAAATCCTTTACATCTGTTGGTTTGTTAGTTCTTACGACTACTAAATCACTCGCTTCTGTCAACTGCAAAGTCAATCCTTTTTTGCCTCCGTATTGGTATTGATACATAGTTGAATTTTTTACTCAATGAGTAAATGAAAGAATGAGCTAAATGAGTAAATAGGAGTATATTATTCCAATCAAAAATTGGGCTTCCACCTCTAATATTTTTCATTCAATCATTTTGTAAATTGTAAATACTCATCGAAAACTTACAAAATAAATAAGCATTAATATAACGATATTCGTAGGTTGAATTATTGTTGTCATTGGTCATTAAGTCCTTAGCAACGATTGACGAATGATTAAAATAAAAACTGTCCATTTTCATAAATCATTTCATCGTCTGCAAATATCTGTCCACCATTCACCATATTACCGATCATATCCCAGTGAATAGCAGATTGGTTTTTACCACCTGTTTGCAAATAAGATTGTCCTAAAGCCATGTGAATGGTACCGCCAATTTTCTCATCAAACAAAATATTCTTAGTAAATCGATTGATGTTGTAATTCGTGCCAATAGCCGCTTCCCCAAATCTTCTAGCACCTGCTGTTTGCAAAATACTATCCATAAATGCTTGTCCTCGTTTTGCTTCCCATTTTTCCACATAGCCATCTTTTACCCAAAGGGTAACGCCTTCTACTTCATGTCCCATATAAACCGCTGGGAAAGAAAAATGTACGACCCCATTAACAGAATCTTCTACGGGTGAGGTATAAACTTCTCCTGACGGCATATTGGTCTGTCCATCCGAATTAATCCAAGTCCGACCTTTCGTAGAAAAAGTAATGTCAATGCCTTCTCCTTTATATTGCACCTTATCTTTTTGATTCAGTAAATCAACAATTTTTTGCTGGTCTTTTCGGCGATTTAGCCAAGCTTGTTGTGGGTCGTCTGTATACAAATTACAAGCCCCATAGATAAATTGTTGGTATTCTTCTAGCGACATATCTGCATTCTGAGCTGCAGCTAAAGTTGGATTCTGGCACAAGTTTCGTTTAAGTTCACGAGTAGCTGTCCGTTCAAAATAACGCTTGGAGACGGGCTTCATCGCCTTACTCCTGATACCAGATTTACCTTTAGGTACATTCTGGTCTTCTTTCAAATTAAAGGGCGCTCGGATGTAAATATAAGCATCAAACGTTTCCATGGCCATTTTGTACATGGGCGGTACTCTTTGCAATTGATGCTCTTGTGCTTCGGTTAGAAATATTCGAT
>CALFWI010000404.1 GCA_937928615.1 uncultured Saprospiraceae bacterium
GGTGGATAATACCTTTTTAAAATTTTCTGCCTGAGGGCTCTCTACATCTGCACTATCTTCACTCTTAAAATCTAATTTTGTCAAGCCATTCACTATTAAAGCCACTCGCTCTCCAAATTGTGCTTTAATGTCATTTAAAGAAACGGGGGTGTCTTCTACTACATCATGTAATAAAGCACAAATAATGGCAGTTGCCCCCAATCCAATTTCCACAGTACAAATACGTGCTACTTCGATTGGATGTAAAACATATGGCTCCCCTGATTTTCGCCGTTGTGTCTTATGTGCATCTACTGCCAATTCGTACGCTGCTCGAATATTTACTTTATCCGTCTTATCCGTTTTCGCTTTAATAGAGCGCAGAAGTTGTCGATAAGCTCTCGTAATGAGTTTTTTATCCTTTTCTTCTCTAGTCTCTTTAATCAATATTTCGCTCATTACGTTTAATATTTTGGAGAATGGTTACCCTCTTTCTCCTATTTTAAAAATAGTTATTGGTCGTTTAACAGTGAATTGGGTTTAAAAGTTAGTACTTTTTATAAAATACTTGTGCTATATACAAAACTATAAAAAAAATACACGTGCTGCCTGACTATTCTTATAATTTTAAAATTTTAGATTATAACTATTTTTTTATCGAAAATCCTTACATCTTTTTAAAAAAGGTTTTATCTTTGCACTCGCTTTGGAAAAAGCAGTATATTTAAACATTTTTCTAAATCATGTTTAAATATAGCGTAAGCTAAAAATCATTTATGAATTTTAGCAATCATTAATGCGGGTGTGGTGAAATTGGTAGACACGCTAGACTTAGGATCTAGTGCTTCGCGGCTTGGGGGTTCGAGTCCCTCCACCCGCACCATACAAAAAGAAATCTGACTCTTGGGTCGGATTTTTTTTTTCGTTTTTTGTAGGAAAAGGTTATTAAGGAAACGATGAAATATAAATGATGAACGATGAATTCATGAAAATTTGAAAATTAAGGCCTATTTTTCTGAGTTTTGCATCTTTATTTTCCCATCATCAATAACAACAAATGTTTCGAGGTTCAAAGCATCATTAATTATCAGTAATTAAATTATATGTCTTGAATCACTAAGTGAAGAAGAAAAAAAAGAATTTTCAATTTTAGACTTTAAGAGTAAAGCTTTTAGCACTTTTAAATTTTAGACTTTCAATTTTCAATTTTTAATTCTACTAAGTTGATTGCTCCTTTTAATAACTAATCAACTAATCATTAGGGTTTATTCAAATATTGGTACACGACCAACAAACTCAAACCGAATAAGCACTATTTAATATCATTACCATGCCAACCATTGTCAGAGAAGATCATGACAATATGAATGCAACCATTACTTTAAGCATTCCTGTCTCCGATTACCAACCAACATTTAAAGCAAAGCTTAACGAATATAAAAAGACGGCTCACATGAAAGGGTTTAGAAAAGGGAAAACACCTTTTTCTGTTATCCGAAAAATGTATGGTAAGGGTACACTGGTTGATCTCATCAATAAAATGGTTGGGGAAGAATTAGATAAATATATTAAAGAAGAAAACCTTGACCTACTAGGAAACCCAATTCCTGCTGAAGACCAAGCAAGTTATGAATTTGAAACTAAAGATTTAGAAGACTTTAATTTCAAATTTGATATTGGTATCGCACCAGCCTTTGAGGTAACAGGCTTAGATGGTACGTCTTTCAATTATCATAATGCTATTATTCCTGATGCTATGGTAGAAGGGGATTTGGCGAATGCTCGGAAGCAATTAGGAGAACAAGGCCCTGTAGAAGA
Organism: uncultured Saprospiraceae bacterium; assembly: GCA_937928615.1. Taxonomy (GTDB): domain Bacteria; phylum Bacteroidota; class Bacteroidia; order Chitinophagales; family Saprospiraceae; genus JAFMDF01. Next base: position 1,798 of record CALFWI010000404.1, read on the forward strand.
TGAAATTCAAGAAGAAGATGTGATTAAGATTCAAGCGGATGAATTATTAGCGGAAGGTGGTATCAAGGAAAATGGGTTTGCTAACGAATTTTCTGTTAGTTACAATTTATTGACAGATGAAGGGAAAGCAGCTTTCACAGGTAAGAAAAAAGGAGATTTAGTACAGTTTGATATTTTTAACTTAGAAGCAGGCAAAGATGCTGCTTTTGTTAGAAAATATTTCTTAGATGTCAATGAGGATGCAGACGATAATCCAGAAATTGGCAATATGTTCCAAGGGTTAATTACGGAGGTGACGCGCGTAAAGCCTGCAGAAATGGACCAAGTATTTTTTGATAAGTACATGGGAGAAGGAAAAGTGAGTTCTCAGGAAGAATTAATGGATGAATTGAAGGGGCGTACTAAAATGTATTTCGACCGACAAGCGGACTCTTTCTTATTTAGAGATATTAAAGAACACTTAGAAGGAGAAAATAAACTAGCATTTCCAGAAGAATTCTTGAAGCGTTGGATGGTAACTAGTGGTAATTTGCCAAAAGGTAAAACTGCGGACGAAGAAATTGGTAATTTAACGGATGGCTTAACTTGGACCTTAATCAGAGGAAAATTAGCTAAGCGATTTGAAATTACGGTCACCGAAGCAGAAATCAAGCAACGATTAAGAATGCAATTAATCCAGATGTTTGGTGGACAGGATTTTGGTGCGATGCTAGATGATTACGTCAACAAAATGTATGAAGAAGAGCAACAATACCATAATGCCTATACGCAGGTTTTATCTGATAAATTGTTTAATTCGATGAAGGAAGTAGTCACTTTGAATAAAGTGGATATTACGACAGAGGAGTTAGAAAAATTAGTTGCTGAAGAAAATGCGAAGCATCAGCCACCTGCACCAGAACTAGCTACTGAAGCAGCGGTAGAGGCATCAGAAGAAGGTATTGAAGA
>CALFWI010000405.1 GCA_937928615.1 uncultured Saprospiraceae bacterium
GGGAAGAAGCCCAGCGTTAAAAAGCGTTAAGGAGCCGTTATTTTTCTTAACTTTTAATTTAAAATACATTTTTCGGCACTTTTTATTAACACTTTGGGTTTTTAGCAGTACAAATAGGTCATATTTCATAAAATAGGTGATAGGGATTATTAGGTAACACCGTTTCAAAACCGTAAACCATAAACCATCCACCGTGAACCGTTTTAAAAATGAGTAAAGGCATTACAAGCAGAGAAGAAAATTATTCTCAATGGTATACCGACATTGTGAAAAAAGCACAAATGGCGGATAATTCAGCAGTCAGAGGATGTATGGTCATCAAGCCCTACGGGTTTGCTCTTTGGGAAAACATGAAGGCTGAGTTGGATAGAATGTTCAAAGAAACTGGACACGTTAATGCTTATTTCCCTTTATTCGTTCCTAAAAGTTTGTTTGAAGCAGAAGAGAAAAATGCAGAAGGATTTGCGAAAGAATGTGCAGTGGTTACGCATTATCGACTAAAAAATGACCCTGATAATCCAGGAAAGTTAATGGTGGATCCAGAGGCGAAGTTAGAAGAAGAATTAGTCGTTCGACCAACTTCTGAAGCCATTATTTGGAATACTTATAGAGATTGGATTCAGTCGCATAGAGATTTACCCATTTTGATTAATCAATGGGCAAATGTCGTTCGTTGGGAAATGAGAACTCGATTATTTTTAAGAACCGCTGAATTTTTATGGCAAGAAGGGCATACGGCACACTCCACAAAAGCCGAAGCGATCGAAGAAGCAAAGCGCATGCAAGAAGTCTATGCGACTTTTGCGGAAGAATACATGGCAATGCCAGTTATCCGAGGTCGAAAATCAGATAGTGAGCGTTTTGCAGGAGCAGAAGATACGTATACGATTGAGGCGCTAATGCAAGATGGAAAAGCTTTACAAGCGGGTACTTCTCACTTCTTAGGTCAAAACTTTGCGAAAGCTTTTGATGTAAAATTTGCTAATACAAATAACCGAGAAGAATACGTTTGGGCAACTTCTTGGGGGGTGTCCACTCGTTTAATTGGTGGCTTAATTATGACGCATTCGGATGACGAAGGCTTGGTCTTACCGCCAAAACTAGCGCCAATTCAAGTGGTGATTATTCCAATTCCAAAGCCAAATGAGGTGATTAATGAAGCAGCGGATGAAATCATTGCGGCATTGAAAGCGAAAGGTGTTCGAGTGAAATATGACATGGATAAGAAAAAACGTCCAGGTTTTAAGTTCGCTCAGTACGAGTTGCAAGGCGTGCCAATTAGAATTGGTATTGGTAAAAGAGATTTAGAAAATGGCGAAGTAGAAATCGCTCGAAGAGATACCAAGGAAAAAGTGAATGTGCCTTTCAAAGGCGTAGCAGTCTACGTTGCTCAATTATTGGAAACCATTCAAAATAATATGTTCCAAAATGCCTTGAATTTCAGAGCAGAGCATACGACTTCTGTGGATGATTTTGAGACTTTCAAAGAGGTCATTGCCAATAAAGGTGGTTTCGTTTCAGCGCATTGGGATGGTACAGAGGAAACAGAAAAGAAGATTAAAGAATTGACGAAGGCAACAATTCGTTGTATTCCTAATGATGCGGTGATGGAAGAAGGGAAATGTGTATTGACAGGGAATCCTTCTACTTGTCGAGTTTTATTTGCGAAAGCTTACTAGCGATTATTATCTGATACTTTCAAAGTAGCTGATAATTTGAGAATCTATAAAAAGCCATTTGTTGCGTAGTGTAACAAATGGCTTTTCTATTTTTTGAAAGTATTTTAAATCGATAGAGGAGGACCGCTTCGAAATAATCAAAAATGTTATCTTGGTGCTAAAAAATAAGCATATCATGTGGACTTGCCCAAACTGCACTCGAAAATTCAAAAACACCAATCAACACCATACTTGCCAATTGGTGGAGGTAACTCACATTTTTAAAAACCGTCCACCCATTCTAAAAGAACTCTATGAAAAGATTTTGGAAGTAGCCAATACCTTTGGGGAGTATCGCATAGAATCTATCCCTTATGAGGCCATTCGTTTGAAAACCCAAAGCACCTTTGTTTCTATTAAGCGGAAAAAAGACCATCTAGCAATCAGTTTTTATTTAGATAAATTAGAAGATGTGCCACCAGTGGTCAAATATCGGCAAATGTCAAAGAATAGAGTGGTGCATGTCGTGCCGATTGATGCCTTAGAGGATATTGATGACCAATTAGTTGATTGGATGCGGCGGTCTTATGAGTTGGTAACTAAATGATTTAGGTGGATTTAAAGGTAGTTTAGACCTCTGGTCTGAGTAGAAAAGGGTATACCTCTTTACGCAGACCAGAGGTCTAAGCTACAAATCTCCACTCATATCATTTTGAGCCATAACTTTAATGGCTTAACGAAATCAGGTACAAGTCGATATTATTGGCATTATGCTATTCAAATAAACAAACCGTCATTTTGCATTTGTCCCTCCAACACAAAACCCGTAAGTTTGCACGCATATAAAAAAATTATTAAGTAAGTGCAGCATTTAGTTTTCTTGATGAAAAAATAAAATCCCCAAAAGGATTTTGTTAAAAAAAAGCAGGACATTGATTCAATACCTAATAAAATATAATGGTCAAATAAAAGTATTAGAAGAGCCAGAGGTGTCTTGTTGGATAAATATTACGCCACCTTTTAGTCATGAGGAGTTAAAAGAAGTATCAAGAAAATATGAAGTTCCTTTAGATTTTTTGACGGATTCACTGGATGTGGACGAGCGGTCTCGGTATGAAAGAGAAGATGATTTGCGCTTGATTGTTTTGAATACGCCCATTCTAAATAATAAGGTGCGAGAAGATGAGTCGATTTATGTAACGGTACCAATTGGAATTATTCTAACGTTGGAGCATATTATTACCATCTCTGCTTTTGAAAACCCTGTCTTGGATTTATTCTTAGAAAATCGGATTAAAAACTTTGACCCTTCCGACGAACAGAAATTTGTCTTACAGATATTTGAACAGACGGTGTATCGTTTTTTGAGTTGCTTGAAAAGCTTAAATTTAAAAAGGAATTTAATTGAGAAAGAATTAAGCGATTCTTTAGAAAGTAGTAAACTTCGACAGTTATTAAGTATAGAAAAGAGCCTGGTTTATTTTGTAAATACTTTGAGTGCCAATGATCTCTTAAAGCTCAAAATGAAACGGGCGGATTTTTTACATATTCGGCCAGATGAAGATAAGATGGATTTATTTGAAGACATTATTATTGACAATAGTCAGGCATTAGAAATGTCCAATGTCTATACGAATATCTTACGTAGTACGATGGATGCTTATGCTTCTATTATTTCAAACAATTTGAATGTTGTTATCCAACGACTTACTTTAGTAACAATTATTTTAATGGTCCCTACCTTAGTGGCGAGCTTTTACGGGATGAATGTCAATGTGCCTTTTGATTCAGAATCAGGCTCTACTTTGCCATTTTTTGGCATTATAGGAGTTAGTATCTTGATTTCCATGGTTTTAGCTTGGTTCTTTCGACAGAAAAAACTAATTTAATATAAACGCTACATTATTTTTCCATAAACATTCACTAATTTGTTGATAAGTTAAAAGATTATTAACATTAAGTTATCCACACTGTGGAAAACTTACTAAAATTTATTTAGTACTGATAATCAGCATTTTAATTAAGTTATTAACAATATGTGGAAAACTTTGGTTTTAAAAACCCGTATTTGTTATTAATTTTATGTCACTATGATGAAAACGCATAATAAGCGTATCCATCCTACCAAATTCTTTCACGAATAAAGGGAGACCTACAAGAAAGAAACATTCGATTTTAACTAAAATAAACAAACAGAATACATATTTGGTGCAGGATAAACACCTGTAAATCATTATGTGACTGATTGGAAGGGACTAATAAATTTTTATTTTTCACATCAATCTTTTTTTAATAAACAAATTGTTGTAGAAAGTAAGAAGGGGAAGTCAGAAATCAGACCGCTTTGCTCTTAGAAGTGATAATGGTCTAGTACATAAATCTGACTGCTGACAGGAAATTTTTATTTTTGGTCTGACTTCTAATTTTTTCTATAATAACGTAAATGAAACTTTGAATATGAGCGCTTTTGTTGAGCCTATTTTAAAAGAGAATCCAAATCGGTTTGTGCTTTTTCCGATTGTACATGATGATATTTGGCAATTCTACAAAAAATGTGAAGCTAGTTTTTGGACAGCGGAAGAGATTGACCTATCTGCGGACTTAGTAGATTGGGATACCAAATTGAATGATAATGAACGGCATTTTGTCAAACATGTCTTAGCTTTCTTTGCCGCTAGTGATGGGATTGTCAATGAAAACTTAGCGGAGAATTTTGTCAGTGAAGTACAGTACACTGAAGCCAAATTCTTCTATGGTTTTCAAATCATGATGGAGAACATTCATTCTGAAACGTACTCTTTATTAATTGATACCTATATCAAGGATAATAAAGAGAAAGATTATTTATTCAATGCTATTGATACATTGGATTGTGTGAAAAAGAAAGCAGATTGGGCTTTAAGATGGATTGATAATGGAAGTTTTGCCGAAAGAATTGTTGCCTTTGCGGCAGTAGAGGGTATTTTCTTTTCTGGTTCTTTTTGTTCTATTTTTTGGTTGAAGAAAAGAGGTTTAATGCCAGGTTTGTCTTTTTCCAATGAATTGATTTCTAGAGACGAAGGGATGCATTGTGATTTTGCTTGTTTATTATATAACAACCATATAGAACGACAACTAGACAAGAAAGTCTTAGAAAAGATGATTAGAGATGCGGTAGATATTGAAAAAGAGTTTGTATCGGATGCTTTACCAGTTAATTTAATTGGTATGAATTCGGACATGATGTGTGAATACATCGAATTTGTTGCCGATAGATTATTAGCTTCTTTAGGTAATGATAAAATATACAATGCAGAAAATCCATTCCCTTGGATGGAATTGATTTCTTTGCAAGGAAAAACCAACTTCTTTGAGAAACGAGTTGGAGATTATCAAAAATCAGGCGTTATGGCTGACCGAGATAAACAAGTATTTACACTAGATGAAGACTTTTAATGATTGGTTAAGATAGGTAGGTTAGGCAACAGACCTATAAAACAATCAAGGAATTAGTAACTATAAGACATTAACAAACAAACAGGTTCAAGAATTATTGAGAATCTACACAAAAGCAATTATTAGCCACTAGTATAAATGTGATTAGTCAGTAGTTATTCGAGTTTTAGGATTAACTACTGACCAGTGACTAACTACTGCTGACTAATGACTGCATTCAATAGTACTTGAAACACTTTATTCACTTTAAAATTTAAAATTGATATGCAAGTCCTTAAAAGGAGCGGTAAGACTGAAAGCGTAAGCTTTGACAAAATCACTGCAAGAATTAAAAAATTATGTTATGGACTCAACTCCCAGTATGTTGATTACATAGAAATTTCAAAAAAGGTTATCCAAGGGTTATACGATGGGGTAACAACGGTTGAATTAGATAACTTGGCTGCCGAAACAGCAGCGACCATGGCAGCAAACCACCCAGATAATGCCATTCTAGCAGCAAGAATTGCTATTTCTAACTTACATAAAGAAACAGATAAATCGTTTTCTAAAACGATTAAGCAGCTTTATAATTATGTGGATCCTAAAACACAGGAAAAAGCAGGGTTGATTAGTGAAGAGACTTATAAAACTGTTTGGAAAAATAGAGACATTTTAGATTCTGCTATCATTTACGATAGAGATTATAATTTTGATTATTTTGGATTTAAGACTTTAGAGCGGTCTTATTTATTAAGAATGAATAAGAATGTGGTGGAGCGACCACAACACATGTTGATGAGAGCAGCCGTAGGCATTCACGGTAATGATATTGATTCAGCAGTAGAGACGTATCACCTAATGTCAGAGAAGTGGTTTGTACACGCTACGCCCACTTTATTTAATGCAGGAACCCCTAAACCACAATTATCATCTTGCTTCTTATTAAGCATGACGGATGATAGTATCTCTGGTATTTTTGAAACCTTGACGAGATGTGCTAAGATTTCTCAATCTGCTGGTGGTATCGGTTTATCTATCCATAATGTTAGAGCACAAGGTAGTTACATTAAAGGAACAGGTGGCACTTCTAATGGTATCGTTCCAATGTTAAAGGTTTTTAATGATACAGCAAGATATGTAGATCAAGGTGGTGGGAAGCGAAAAGGTGCTTTTGCCGTTTATTTAGAACCTTGGCACGCAGATATTGAAAA
>CALFWI010000406.1 GCA_937928615.1 uncultured Saprospiraceae bacterium
CTTTCAAAGTATCTGATACGTGAAATGCGCCAAAAACGTATCAGATACTTTGAAAGTATCAGATACGTCTCCCAACAATCATTGGCATTGAGAGCTTACTAAACGGTCTGACTTCTGAATCACCTAAAAATAATAAAGCAATGAATTATAAATATATCTATACTTTACTACTCTTAATTACTTTTTCGGCTTGTACAGATGATTTTGCCGATTTAAACCTCAATCCAAATGAACCAACGGCGGTGCCACCAAGTGTCATCTTTCCGTATGCGATGCGAGAAGGCATAGACCGAGTACATGGTCATCGAACCCGTTTAGAAAGATTAGGTCTAGACGGTGGGATGTTATGGGTACAGTACTTTGCTCGAAATCAATATACCAATGAGGGAGATACCTACAACCCTGATGCGTCGATGCGAAATAATAATTGGGCAGGATTTTTCAATGAATCTATTATCAATTTCCAAAAAGTAATTGATGCAACTAGCGACCCTGAAAATATCTATTATAATGAAAATTTCATGGCGGCATCAATGGTAATGCGTGCTTATATGAACAGCATCATTACCGATACTTGGGGAGCTATTCCTTACACAGAAGCTTTAAGCGGTGCTGCGGGCAACTTAGCACCTGTTTATGATAGTCAAGAAACAATTTATGCTGGAATGTTAGCTAATTTAAAGACCGCAGCAGAAACTTTTGACCCTGCTGGAGCAGCACTTACAGGTGATAATCTTTTTGGTGGAGACATCACTCGCTGGCAGAAATTTGCTAACTCTTTACGCCTAAAATTAGCGAATCGACAAGCAGCAAAAAAGCCAGCCGAATCTGCGGTCATTTTTAGCGAAATCATGGGCAATCCAACCGCCTACCCCATTTTTACCAGCAATGATGATTTTGCTTTATTGTACCATGAAGGTCGATTGAATGATAATAATAATAATGCTTGGCATGAGATTATGGTCGTTGACGGTCGAGAAGATTGGTCTATTAGTCAAACTTTAATCGATGCGATGACCGATGGTGCAGGTAATCCTATAGACCCTAGATTAGCTGTTTTTGCCGAACCTGTAACGGCTGGAGTTATGGCAGGACTGTACGATGGGGCCATCAATGGATTACCAGAATCCATAGCAAGTGTTTATATCAATACCGCCTCTCGACCAGGCAGTTATTTTACAAGGGAAACTGCTCCTTTTTGTTTAATGACTTACAGCGAATTACTTTTTGTATTGGCAGAAGCCACATTAGCAGGCACTTATCAGGGGGATTTAACAGCTATGGAATACCTAGAAATGGCTATCGACGCTTCTTTTAAGCAATATGATTTATCTATGCCCGCAACGTATATGGAAGATAAAACAGCAGATAAAGCAACCATTATAACCGAAAAATGGAAGGCTTTATTTGGTCAAGGTCTCGAAGCATGGACAGAGTATAGAAGAACAGGTTATCCTATTTTACCTAGTCCAACTCCTCAAGCAATTTTTGAGAATAGCGGTAAAGTACCTACTCGATTACGGTATCCTGAATCCGAATACTCTCTTAATGGAACAAATGTAGTAGCAGGTGCTGCTCTAAATGGTGGCGCAGACGATAAATTGACGCCTTTGTGGTGGGCAGAGTAAGGATGTTGCCATGTTGCTAGGTTACTTGAACAACGCAACGAGGTAACATAGCAACAATTATAATTTCCCTAAATTTTTAACGAAACAATAGCTTCTAATGATAAAATTAAAAAAATCAAGAAAAGATAGCCCAATGACAACGGGCATAATGGGCATTCTCTATTCCCTACCAGCTGTGTTCATTTTAGCAGTATTAGTTACTTCTTGCACTAATGAAAATTTAGCATTTGATATAATAGAATCCCCTGTTTTAGCCACTTTTGAAGAAACGATAGATTCCGAAGAAAGTATCTTGACGATGTCTGCTACTTTTTATGAATTAGATAAAAGTGGCATTTTAGACAAAACCATTGGCATCGATTCTACTTTTATTTCAGGGATGACGGTCGAAGTATTTATTAATGAAAGTACGTTGGTTAGTGAACTCACTACCGATAGCGAAGGAAAAGCAATCTTAACAAAATCTCTAAGCGAACTAGGAGGCACTAGTCGCCTAGAATGGGTAGGAACTTATTCGAATACCCCTTTTAGAATTTATCGAAATTTTTAATCAATCATTCAACCTGATAAGGTAGGCTTTGCTCTATTCCAAAGTATCAGGTCTTGGTTCACCTACAGTAACGCTGAAAAAACAACTTGAACAACTTTAATTCGTGGGGAATTAAATACAAAATGTCCAACTTATTTTTTGTCCGTTACTAACTAAGAACTAATCTTAAAATAGGCGAACCGAACAGCCTAAAGTTAATTCGGTTTTCAGCTATAAATTTTGATAATTTGAACTAAGTAATGAGCAACATTTTTAGGATTTGTTGCTAGTCAACATTTCCTAAAATGTTTGCTCTTTTTTAGTAAAAAATTTTCATGAAATTTCACACAACTCAACTAATTAAAATTAATACGACATGACAATGAAACTAAACAGAAGAAACTGGTTGAAATCAACCTCTCTTACGACTGCAGGATTGGCAGTAGGCTCGTCTAGTTTATTTGCTGCCACCTCCAAAAATCAAGATATTTCAGCAAAAATGCGTTTTTGGGAATGGGAAAATCAAACCTTTAACAAACCAAAAGATTTATGGAATTTAAAAGCTAGGTTATTGGCCAATGAAAATCCTTATGGCCCTTCTCCCAAAACTCGGCTAACCATCATGGAGTCCGTTGGTAAAGGCAATCGGTATGGCCAAGGAGATGCGATGAAGTTAACAGAAATGATTGCAGAAAAAGAAGGTGTCCCTAAAGAATACATCATGCTAGGACCAGGTTCCTCTGATTTATTAGAAAAAACAGCCATTACCCATTTTCTAGATGGCGGTAATATTGTTTCTGCGGACCCAGCTTATATGTCGATTATCAAGACCGCCAAAAATATGAAGGCGGAATGGAAACCCGTTCCACTTACAGATACTTGGGAGCATGATTTAGCAGGTATGGAAGCAGCTATTGACAGTAAAACACAACTCGTTTATATCTGTAATCCTAATAATCCAACTGGAACGATTACGAATGGGAAAAACCTCTGGGATTTCTGTTCCAAAGTAGCAGATAAAAAACTAGTATTTGTAGATGAGGCCTACTTAGAATTTATGGATCCAAAAGACCAATTAAGTATGGTCGGACTATTAAATGAAGGCAAAAATGTCATTATCTCCCGAACGTTCTCCAAAGTGCATGGCATGGCAGGTTTGCGGGTCGGCTATATCGTTGCTTTACCAAGTACTTTAGAAAAAATCCAAAAGGTAACTCGTAGCAA
>CALFWI010000407.1 GCA_937928615.1 uncultured Saprospiraceae bacterium
TCTCCGACTAAATCGGAGCAAGTTGTGGGGATTTTAATACTAGATGTCCAACTTAATTTTCACCTCTTACTTAACGCATTTTTCTGATACGACTCAAGGACTGCTGCGTAATGCCAATATAAGAAGCAATCATCCCCAAAGGTATTTTTTGAATCAGTTGCGGATAAGTTTTTACAAATAAATCATACCGCTCTTTAGCAGAAAGATACTGAAATTGGTGGGTTCTAGCTAAGGAATAGACAAAAGCCTCTTCCGCCATCTTACGGACAATGGAACTCATTTCAGGAGTGAGTTTAAATAATTTTAAAACATCTTGACGACTTAAACAATAAACCTCACAATCTTCTAAAGCTTCGATACTTTCGGTAGTCGGTCGTTGCGTTGTAAAAGAAGCCATCGAAGAACAAAACGAATTTTCTGTGGCAAACCAAGTGGTAATTAAGACGCCTTTCGGTGCAATCCGTCCTCGCATCGTCCCTTTCACCAACCAATAAAAATGTCTGGCTATTTGCTGTTCCCTAATGATAATCGTGCCTTTTGGAATGATTTTATGGATAAACCGTTCCACAATGAGTTGGGTACTCGATTCAGATAATTTGGTGTAATTATTTAATTTTTGAAGAAGGTGCTGCATTGAATTTGCGTAAGGCTTATGATTTCAATGCTAAGGTAGTGTTTTTTGGATGAATTTCAAGAATTAATTATCCCCAAAACAATCAAATCCCCCTTCAAAAAACCGACAAACACCCCGCAAAGAACCCCACCAAATACCTCCATCCCTATCTTCCATAATACCAAAAAACATATTGTCTGCTTTTTTGATAATCGTTCCTGTTGGATTTTCGTAAGGAAAGGGCCTCTTATCATAGCGAGATAAAGCCCAAGTGCTTATTTCTCTTTCAACCGCTGAACTTGTCCATATATTTCCTTGCCTATCTTCGTAGATATACCCAACAAAATTGGTGTCAAAGTTGGTCAGCGTAGTATCTCTGTAACGCCAAAGACCATTATTTCCACCCAGCCAAATAGCCCCTTCTTGGTCTATTGTAATGCAACGAACATTCACAAAAGACCCACCTTCGGCATTGGTAAATCTAGTAAAGGTTTTGCCGTCATAAGTACAAGTTTCACCTCTAGTTCCAATCCAGAATTTTCCAGTTTCATCTTGAATAATCGAGTTAATATCGTTATCTAAAAGCCCTTCCTTAGTGGTAAAATTTTGAAAGATTTTGCCATCATATTTGCTAATACCTCCATCTGTCCCAAACCAAATCACCCCTTTGTCATCCTCATAAATACATCCTAATCGGTCACTAGCTAGCCCATCTTTTGTGGTGAAATTAGTGAAGGTTTGCCCGTCGTAACGGTAGACTCCTGCGCCAATTGTGCCAAACCAAAGATTGCCTTTACGGTCTTCTAAAGCCGTAAAAGCATGGAATTTCCTTAGACCTGCTTGATTGGTAAAATTGGTAAAACATTGCCCATCATAGCGAAGAATACCTTCCCAAGTCGCTAGCCAAATATTCCCTTTGCTGTCTTGTATCATATTTCTGGTGATACTTTTTGGCCCATTGAGAGAAGTTGTGGTTTCTGTTTCTATAAAATAAGGGTCCTGATTGGCAGGGTCAATTTGAGGAAAGTTTTCTATTTTGACGGGTTTGGTATTTTTGGTGGCTGGTTCTGTTTTTTCTACCCCTTTGCAGGAAAGGATTAAAAAGCTAGCGAGTAATAAGCTGTAGATGATTCGGGTATTTTTCATAGTTGCTTATTTATTTACTAAAAAGAAGCGTTTCAAACTACGTATAAAATGAGGACAATCCGTGGGGGAAACAAAATCCGTGGGGTTAGTTAGACGAATGCCCCACAGATTTTATTTCCCCACAGATTCTTTTAATTCGTGTTAAAAAAGACTTACTAGACGAATGCCCCACGGATTTTATTTCCCCACGAATTATTTTAATTCGTGTTAAAAAGACCTGCTAGATTATTCATTATCTAGCAAGTCTATGTAATCAGACAACTCTAAGTTATTATTCGCTCCAATAATACGCTTTATTTTTTTCGGTAAGGCTATACATTTTACCGTAAAACACTAAACTACGCTCGTAAAAAACTCCGTTAACTCCGTGTTCTCCGTACCTCCATGGTAAAAATAAACAACTTAAATTTGTGGGTACACTCCCCTATCCTAGAACGTTCTTATCTCCCAAAAACGGTTGTCGATAACTCCGCTTTCCAGTAGCTTGATACATTGCATTGGCGACTGCCCCAAAAATAGGTGGAAAAGGAGGTTCTCCCATCCCTGTTGGTTTGATTTCGTTTTCCACAAAATGTACCTCAATGGCTTTGGGCGCTTCATTCATTCTAATCATTCGATACGTATCATAATTTTTCTTTTCTGGCACACCATCTTTAAAAGTTAACGAACCATACAACGCATTTCCAATACCATCGGTAATAGCGCCTTCTGCCATATTTTTAGCCGCATCAGGATTGACCACAATTCCACAATCAATCGCACAAGCTACTTTTTGGACCACTGGCTTGCCATCTTCTATCGTCATATCCAAGATATGCGCCGCATAAGTACTATGGCAGAAATAAGCCGAAACCCCACGAGAAACATTAGCTGGCTTTTCCACCCAGTTCGCCTTTTCTCTTACCAATTCTAACACCCCTGCATAACGTGCCGCATCATAATCGTTCTTTTCGCCAACTGGATTGTCTTGCGCTCTTTTTAATAAATCTAAACGAAATTGAATCGGGTCTTTACCTGCTGCTTCGGCTATTTCATCTAAGAAAGATTGTTCCGCACCCGCCATAAAATTAGAACGAGGCGCTCGGAATGCCCCAATCGTAATATTAGAATCTATCGACCATTCTTCCGCCATATAATTATCCAATGCACCTGCTGGAAAACGATTAGCAAATAAAGGGCTTTCTGGAATACCACCCGCTTTTACATGCAAGGCCGTCAAATTATTATTTTCATCCAAAGCCGCCCGATAAGTTGCTTGGTAAGTTGGGCGATAGATACCATGTGTCATATCGTCTTCTCTAGTGTACATTAATTTTACAGGCGCATTGACCTGTTTTGAAATTAACGCTGCTTCTACGATATAATGCGCATAAGCTCGACGACCAAAACCACCCCCCATTCGGGTAATGTCCAGCTCAATATTTTCTACTGGAATGGCTAAACTAGCCGCAATGGTCGGCATAATTAAGGCTGGAATTTGTAGCGGCGCTGCAATCTTCACTTTATCTCCCTGAACATGCGCAAAAGCATTCATTGGTTCCATGCAATTATGCGCCAAAAAAGGAGCCGAATAACTTCTTTCTATAATTTTTGCGGCATTTTTGAAAGCCGCCTCAGGATTTCCATCTTTGCGAACTACTTTTCCAGGTTTCGCTGCCAAGGCTTCCATTTGTGCATTATGACTAGTGGTAGATTCTAGGCCCGCAGGAATATTTTTAGTTTCTTTATTCCCTCTAAAACCTGTAATCGTTTCCGTATAGGCAGCAATCGGTTGCCACTCCACTTTTAATTGCTTTTTAGCCTGCATCACTTCCCAAGTCGAGTTACCGACTATGGCTACTATTTCTGCAAAAGCATTGGTGTCAAAACCACCTTTTGCAAAATCATCTTTATAGCTTTTTACGGTAATCACATCCTTAATACCGGGCATTGCTTTCACTGCCGCAGCATCTACCGACTTCAAAGTCATCCCAAAAGCAGGTGGATGTTCAATCATCGCAAATAACATCCCTTCTTGATGATAATCTACGCCAAACATTGGTTTACCCGTAATAATAGCTTTTCCGTCTACATTTTTTCGAGAAGTACCAATGATTTTAAAGTCTTTTACTGCTTTTAATTTCACTTCGGTGGGCACAGGTACTTTTCCTGCTGTGGCTGCCATTTCACCATATCCAGCCGATTTTCCACTGGTCTTATGGTATAGTACCCCTGCGTCAGTAGTAATTTCCTCCATTGGCACTTGCCAAGCTTCTGCTGCAGCTGTTCGCAACATTTGTCTAGCCGTAGCACCTGTCATTCTCAAGGGTTCCCATCTAGACATAATTCCTCGGCTACCTCCCGTAAATTGAAAACCATATTTATCAACATGATAAGGTGCTTGCTCCACTACCACATTTTTCCAATCTACATCCAATTCCTCTGCAATTAACATCGGCATGGAAGTTCGGACGTTTTGTCCAAATTCAGGATTGGGCGCAATAATGGTCACGACCCCATTATCTCCAATTTTTAAATAGGAATTAATTTCAAACCATTCCTTAGGCATCGCCAATACTTCTGCTTCTGTTTTAGATTGACAAGAAGCTAGCCAGCTAAAACCTAGCATCATACCACCGCCTGCAACGGCCGTAGATTTTAAAAAGGAACGTCTCCCGACAGATGTTTTTATAATAGACATAATGTTTTTTTATTGATGATGCGAGCTTAGGCATTCTTACCTGAGCCACTTAATAATTTGCTCAGGCAAGAATGCCTAAGCTACAGAATATGAATTACCCCATTTTAGCGGCCGTTTTAATCGCTGCTTTAATACGGGTATAAGTGCCGCAACGACAAATATTTCCATTCATCGCCACATCAATATCTGCATCATTTGGATTGGGATTGTCTTTTAATAAAGCGGCTGCACTCATGATTTGTCCCGCTTGACAATAGCCACATTGTGGGACATCATGCGTTATCCAAGCTTGTTGCACAGGGTGTGTTCCATTTTCAGATAAACCTTCAATCGTCGTAATTTTTTTACCTTCCATTTTGGAAACAGGCAATTGGCAAGACCGCATGGCAATACCATCCAAATGAACGGTACAAGCACCACATTGTGCAATACCACAACCATATTTAGTTCCCACCATCTTGAGGTGGTCTCTAAGTACCCACAACATAGGGGTTTCAGGGGCAGCTTCTACCTGCTGCTGCTTTCCATTAATATTAAGCGTATAGGTAGCCATATTTATGTTTTTTTTAGTTTAAAAAAAATGTAAGATACAAATAATTAACCTGCTCAAAATTATAAAAAACAAACAAAGACTTACAAAATTCAAATAATTAATTTGTAGAAAAACAAAAACAAACCGACTGGTTTGTTTTTGTTAAATTTTATATTACCTTTGGTTAAATTAAACGACCACCTACTAAAAGTAGGTGGATTGATTAGGTACGACTAAAGTCGTCCTTTTTATCAAGCTCAAAAAAAGTTAAACTTGAATTTCCTTAGACAGACAAACTATACAAATATTCGTATAGAATGTAGCCTAATAAATTTAT
>CALFWI010000408.1 GCA_937928615.1 uncultured Saprospiraceae bacterium
GTCAATTTTTATCGAGAAACAGGCAGAAATGTCTTAAACAGTTTCTTTTTGCATACCGTTTTTATTGGAAACCCAGGAACAGGAAAAACAACCGTTGCTCGTATCTTAACCAAAATCTACAAGGCATTGGGGATGTTAGAAAGAGGGCATATTGTAGAAACAGATAGACAAGGATTAGTCGCAGGATATGTTGGACAAACAGCCATCAAAACGGCTGAAAAGATAGATGAAGCCAAAGGAGGTGTACTATTCATAGATGAGGCTTATGCACTCACCAATGGTGCTGGTGCTGGCGCTGCACATGGAGATTTCGGGAATGAAGCCATTCAGACTTTACTAAAGCGAATGGAAGATCAACGAGGCCAATTTTTCCTATTTGTAGCAGGTTATCCTGATAATATGGAAGATTTCTTAAAAGCCAATCCTGGCTTAAATTCTCGTTTTGATAAAATCTTAAAATTTGAAGATTATAAGCCTGAAAGTTTAATGAAAATTGCGCTGCAAATGCTTGAAAAAGAAGGGATGAAATTGACCGTTCCTGCCAAAGAACATTTAGGTGCTTATCTAGAATTTTTGCATGAATACCGAGATAAATACTTTGGTAATGCTCGGGCAGTCAGAAGTATCGTTGGAGAAGCCATTAAAAATCAGAACTTACGTCTAGCAGCTACGCCCATCAAAAAACGGGCTAAAGAAACAATTAATATGATTATGCTAGAAGATGTACAATCCTTCAAGTTGAGTAAAGAAGATTCTGTATTTGAGAAGAAGACGATTGGATTTAGAAGTCGAGGGTAATCAATCGACAAATACAATAAAAAAGAAAAGCATATAAAGACCTCCATACATTTGTATAAAGTATGGAGGTCTTTTTATAAAAATACAAATTATTTGCTACCTTTATTGAAAACAAAGCTAGATGAAGAAAACTACAGCTACTACACACACTAAACGATTCATTTCTATTTTATCCGATTATGGCTTCAAAGTAACTTTTGGCAACGAATCAGACACTCGATTTTTAAGAAAAGCTATTCAACTTTTAATCAAATCAACTGTTCCCATAAAAGAGGTCACCTTTGAGAAGAATGATGTAGCGGCATTGACTAAGAGTAGTAGAAGTGGTATATTTGATTTAACATGTAGAGATGAAAAAGGAAAGGTATATATTGTTGAAATGCAATTAAATGATTTCAAACATTTTATTCACCGAGGAAAATTTTATGCTTTTCACAGATTGAATAAAATGATTCAAAAAGGAAAATATCGTTTTAATGATTTAAAGCCAATTTATATTATCTCCTTTTTAGCGGGGAATACTTTCAAAACTAAAGAATTTCATCAAATTGGTACTTTAAGAAACCAACACGACGAATTAATAGATAATCAAATAACACATATTTTTGTTGAATTAGATAAATGGCATAAAACCGAAAATGAATTAAAAACAGATTTAGATAAACTTTTATACATCATGAAATTTACTGAAACTGCAACTATCAATGAAGAGATTCCAAAGTCCTTAGGTACTGCTGAATGGATTGAAGCGATGATTAAAGAATTGGATAAAAGGAATATGACTCAAGACCAATTAATTGCACTTGAAATGTCATTAGCAAGAGAAGGCTCTATGCTTGCGGTGGAAGAAGCTAAAATAGAAGAAGCAAGAAAAGAAGAACGCAAAAAAGCAAAGAAACGATTAGAATTTGAACGTAAAAAAGTAGAAAAGAAAGTTCAAAAATTAGCAGAAGAAAAGAAATTAGCGGAAGAAAAATTAGCAGAAGAAAAGACATTAACAGCACAAAAGTTAGCAACAGAAAAGAGATTAGCAGCACAAAAGTTAGCAACAGAAAAGAAATTGACAGCACAAAAATTAGCGGAAGAAAAGAAATTAGCAGCACAAAAGTTAGCGGAAAGTGCAAAGCAACTATTCTTATTAAAAACTTTAAGTGACCAACAAATAGCTACTATTCTTGATTTACCTATTAAAAAAGTACAACAATTAAAAAAAAAATTTAAGCATCCGAATAACTAATACTAGTTCTAGCCTTAAATAAAAAATAAAGAATACTCTATCATGAAAAATGGTAGGGTATTTTTTTTCTACTCAATTCCAAATACTCCTCTTAGAAGTAACAAAATAAGCCTGTTACCTTAATCGTTAAATCAGCGTCTAAAAACTATCAATCAGTACGTTTAAAAATTCATAAAATGAAAGTATTAAAATTATCCCTCGTTTGTTTAGCCTTAAGTTTCACATCTTGTTCACCACAACAATTTCAAGAAGTATTAGGCTCGGTATTAGACAGCGGTGCTTTGACCGATGGAGAAGTTTCTTCTGGGTTAAAACAAGCCTTAGAAATAGGTATTGGTAAAGGGTCTGACCAATTATCTGCCTTAGATGGTTATTTCAAAAGTTCTTACAAAATTCTATTACCACCAGAAGCTAGAAAAGTGACCGATAGATTACAAAAAGTACCAGGCTTTTCCCAAGTAGAAAATATATTATTAGAAAAGATTAATCGAGGCGCAGAAGATGCGGCTAAAAAAGCCAAGCCTATTTTTGTCGATGCCATTAAGCAAATGTCATTTGAAGATGCGATGACGATTTTACTGGGGGCAGATGATGCAGCCACAGGTTATTTAAATAATAAAACCAATGCGCAATTATATGCCGCTTTTAACCCTGTTATCATTAATTCTTTAGATAAGTTTAAGGCTAGAAAATATTGGAAAGATGCAGTGACTGCATATAATAAAATACCTTTTGTTCAAAAGGCAGATCCTAGTTTAGACAATTATGTAACAACGCAGGCTTTGAATGGCTTATTTTCTATGGTGGAAAAAGAGGAAGTAAATATCCGTAAAAATGCTTCTGCTAGAACTTCAGATTTATTGAAGAAGGTATTTGCTAAACAAGATAATAAGTAAATGCTAGAGCAGATAGGGAAGTTAAAAAGAAGAAGTAATTGATACGGAGTCCCTGTAAAGTGCATAACCAGAGAAAATACCTAGGCCATTCTCAATATTAGAATAAACACTAATGGGTTCTACAAAAGGGCGGTCTTTATTGGCTATTTGACGAGAAAGTGAAGTATGATATAGATAATAGTCCTTAGAGACCGTTCTTAATTCGCCGACTACTTTTCCTTGATGTGCTTCATTATTAAAGCTCAATAAGGAATAAAAAGTTAACGTTGCTTTTTGTCCATCAAAATCCTCATCTGTAAATAAAACGCCTCCATCTTCAAAATGAAACGTAACCGCTGGATTATTTTTATCGCTTTCTAAAGGCATCAGAGGAGTAAGCACACTTGCTCCTGTTCTCCCCGTACTACCATTGTAACCATCCATTGGTGTTCCTTCCTCTGAATCTTCTGAATGGTTAAATAGACTCAAATGGTAATAATCTTGCGCGCCAATAGGGTCTGTAAAATGAACAGCTATTGACACTTTATATATTTGTGCTGCTGCTTCGCCAAATATTTCAATGGTATCCATCTCAATTGCAGTTAAAGCAACTGGTAAAGGCACGATGTCTTCGGCAAGGATAGTTGCTTTTCCTGGCACCTCTACTTGCAATCGATAAGCTTTGCCACTTTCAGGTACAATCCTTTTAGATTCGTAAAAAGGCGTATGGAAATTATTGAGCGGTAATTTATCTAATTCTTTTCCTTGGGAAGAAAAAATACGCACCACTGCGTTATTCACAAATTCATCTGCTTCGCTCGTTAAAAGGTTTTTACTTTTGGTAACCGTAACCTTAAATGGTTCACCTGGGGCAAAATTACTAGTCACCACAATCTGCGGTTCTTGAATGGCTATATCTAAATCAACTGGTTCTTCGCAGGAAGTCGCAAAGAATACCCCAAAAGTTAATAGGAGAATTATCCGATTTAAAGGATGGGACTTTATCAATTTAGTTGAATTTTATAGGAAATAATTTATTCCTGCTTTAATACAGTTTCTTATTAATAGATGTTACTTAACAAAAATACAAATTTATTTAATATCATGTTGAATTTTAACTTCTTTACCAATTTTCATGTTATCAGAAACGAATCGAATAATTTAAAGAAGGTGTAATGGGCAGTAAGCTTACCCGAACAAATTCTTTATCTCCACTACCATCTGTTTTATCCCTCAATCGATAATATAGTGGGTTCTTTCGATTGTAAATATTATAAATACCCAATTTCAAGAATTGCTGCAAACGACCTTTCCCTAATTCAAGATTCAAGCCAACATCTAAATGGTGGTTCGCAGGCAACCTAAAACTGTTTTTTTCTCCGATACTTAATACAGTTACCGGCGAAAATAAGTTAGAAGACGAAAAAGTATATTCTCCTGTGGGTAAAGTAGTAGGCATTCCCGTTTCATAAACCCAATTCGCACTAATGGACATCCTATCATTCCATTGATAAGTAGCTGCAATTTTAAAGCTATGTGGTCGGTCAAATCTAAAATTAAAAGATTTACCAAAATTCACCGCTTCAAATTGTCGTTTCGTTCTTGAAAAAGTATAACTGGTCCAGCCTTGTAATCGGCCACTTGCTTTTTTCAAAGACCACTCGACACCATAACTTTTTCCGGTACCACTAGTCACTTTATTCTCCCAATTACTAGCATCCAAGACCACTGATTCTATTAAGAAACTACTCCCCTCTTGGTAAGTAATTAAGTTTCTCATGCTTTTATAATAAGCTTCGCCAGCAATCAACCATTTTTTAGCAAGGATTTTTTGGTAACCCAATGTTCCTTGCCAAGCTAATTGCGGTTTCACGTTGGCAGTAGCAGGCACCCATAAATCAGTAGGCAAACCAATACCACTAGTTGTCAATAAATGCAGGTTTTGCATCATTTTATCTACAGATGCCCTCCATAAATTCGTTTTATTTGGTTGATAATTGAGGGAAATTCTTGGTTGTAAAGAAAAATAATTTTTAGCTTGTACCTTAATTAAAGTACTTCTAAAACCAATATTTCCTTTTAATTTTGGTGTAATAGTGATATTGTCAGATAAGTAAAGCGCATATTCTTGAGAATTAACCGCGTTATTTATGGAGATTAAAGAGTCTACTGCATATCGGTCATTAACACCAACTGCAGAATTATGGTCTAAAGTAAAAGCACCAGGTTTAAAAGTATGATTGATAACTTCTGCTCCAAATTTCAGGTAATGTTTAGTAGAAGGAATAAAATCAAAATCTATTTTTGCGGACTTATCCCCAATACTAGAGTTGTATAAATTATAAAATAAATTATTTTGGATGGTTTCTGTCTCGCCTTGGCCAGTAGGAATAATTGTTTCATCATACAATTCTTCTGACTTAAACCAGAATCTACTAAAGTTCAAAGTAGTATTCGCAAATAGTCGGTCTGAGAATAAATGATTCCAACGCAAAACGGCAATTGTATTTCCCCAGTCTAAATCTTGTTCATGTGCAATGGTTCTAAAGTCAATTCCATCTACCAAAGAGCGATTAACATCTCCAAAGCGGTCATTGCCGTGATAGACGCTTAAAAACAATTGGTCTTTTTTACCTAGATAAAAATTAACTTTTCCATTCAAATCGGAAAAAGTATGGGTTGTATATCCATTATCCCCTTTCTTTGCTTTCAAGTTTCGGCTAATTGGTTTGAGGAAAAGGTCAAAAATAGAACGTCTAGCAGAAAAGAAAAAAGAACTTTTATCTTTTATAATTGGCCCTTCTATAGCTGCATTTAAAGCGATTAATCCGATTCCTGCTTCTCCAGCAATCCGTTTTTGATTACCTTCTTTTGTTCTAACATCCAACACAGAAGATAATCTTCCACCGAATTTTGCAGGAAAATTTCCCTTGTACAATTGTACTTTTTTAATAGCACTACTATTAAAGATAGAAAAAAGGCCGCCCAAATGAGTCGCATTATAAACAGGCACGCCATCTAATAAAATCAAATTCTGGTCAGTACTACCACCTCGCACATTCAATCCTCCAAAACCATCTGTACCAGATTGCACCCCTGGTAATAAATTAATCGTTCTCAATATGTCTGCCTCTCCTCCCAAAGCAGTTAATTTAGACATTTTGGAAATAGGTACATTCGTTCCACTTTCAAAAGTAGGAATAGTATTAGCTGACAACCCATGAGAAGTAACCACCACTTCACTAAGTGTCAAAGAGGGCTTTAAATCAATATCTATTTTCGTATTTTTCTTTAGGTGAATTCTTTTAGATTTAGTACTATATCCTAAGAAAGAGAAGTGTAATTGCTGAACACCTCTAGGTAAAGTGATACTAAAAAAACCGTATTCATTAGCAGCAATTCCTTTTTGAGAAGCAGATTCAATAATGTTCGCTCCAATTAACCGTTCCCCCGTCTCCATATCTTTGATATATCCACTAATCGTATAAAATTTAGCTATTTTCTTTTTATAAAAAACAATTTCTTCTTCCGTCCACCTATATTCAGCCCTTGTTTCTATTAAAAAATCATCTAGAATAGTAGCAATAGCCGCTTGTTTATAGGAAGCAGAAATATTTCTATCAGGAATAATATTTCCACTAAAAGTAAATCCAGTATTAATTTGTTGACTTAATTGAAAAAGTGCTTTTTTTAAAGGTAAGTTACTAACGTTAAAATCAATTTTTTGCTCCAATATAGATTGAGCAAATCCAATAACGGAAAGGCAAGTAAAAAATGTTATGTAGCTAACTTTTTTCATTCGTTGTTTAACGCAGTCAATAAAATTTAGTTGAGAAATTTTTAAGAATAGAGATTAGAGAGCAGAGAATCGAGACTTCAATGACTTCAAATAAAATCTATAAAAACAAAATTACTTAGAAATATAATCGATGAATACTCTACCCTACTAAAATTATTTCGTTGTTTTCGCCGCTGCGCGGCGAAAACAAGTGGGGAGTTTCGAGGGTGAAGCGGGTTTTTTCGAGCTTTAAGTTCGAAAAAATCCGCTTCACCCTCAAGCTCCCTCCTCCGCCCGAGCTGCGAAGCAGCGAGGGTGGGGAATATTCATTTTTCGTAGGGTAGA
>CALFWI010000409.1 GCA_937928615.1 uncultured Saprospiraceae bacterium
AAAACTGGCATGGCACATTGATTGATTGGTATATATCGGTAAACATATTTTAGAACCTTATTTAATTGGTTGACAGAATAGATTTTATCATTAGTTGATGAATCTTAAAGGAAGCCATTCAATTAGTAAACAATAACAAAAATTTTATAAAACATGGGTAAAATTATCGGTATAGATTTAGGAACAACCAACTCTTGTGTTTCTGTGATGGAAGGAAACGAGCCAGTCGTTATTCCGAATGATGAAGGAGGAAGAACTACACCGTCTGTTGTCGCATTTTTGGACAATGGAGAAAGAAAAATTGGAAATCCTGCGAAGCGTCAGGCAATCACCAATCCAACTAGAACAATTGCTTCTATCAAGCGATTCATGGGGTCAAGATTTTCTGAGGTAGCAGAAGAAGCAGGTAGAACGGCTTATAAAGCAATAAAAGGAGACAACGATACCGTACGAGTAGACATCGACGGTAGAAAATATACGCCACAAGAAATTTCTGCGATGATTTTGCAGAAAATGAAAAAAACGGCAGAAGACTTTTTAGGAACAACGGTAACAGAAGCAGTTGTAACGGTACCAGCTTATTTCAACGATTCTCAAAGACAAGCAACAAAAGAGGCAGGAGAGATTGCAGGGTTGACGGTTAAAAGAATCATCAATGAGCCAACAGCAGCAGCATTGGCTTATGGATTGGATAAGAAGAATGCGGACATGACCATTGCGGTGTATGACCTTGGTGGTGGTACTTTTGATATTTCTGTCTTAGAATTAGGAGACGGGGTATTTGAAGTAAAGTCTACAAATGGTGATACGCATTTAGGGGGAGATGATTTTGATAGAGTGTTGATTGACCACTTAGCAGAATCTTTCTTGAAGCAAGAAAACATGGATTTGCGTAAAGACCCAATGGCTTTACAAAGATTAAAAGAAGCAGCGGAAAAGGCGAAGATTGAATTATCTTCTTCTACTTCTACAGAGGTAAACTTACCTTATGTAACTGCTGTGGACGGCGTGCCTAAGCACTTAGTCGTGAAGATTAGCAGAGCAGAGTTTGAAAAATTAGCTTACGAGTTAGTACAAAGAACCTTAAAGCCTTGCCAAGAAGCATTAAAAGATTCTGGTTTGGACAAAGATGAAATCGATGAAATCATCTTAGTAGGTGGGTCTACTAGAATCCCAGCTATCCAAGAAGCAGTAGAGAAATTCTTCGGAAAGAAGCCAAATAAAGGGGTAAATCCTGATGAAGTAGTAGCAGTTGGGGCAGCGATTCAAGGAGGGGTATTATCTGGAGATGTGCAAGATGTCTTATTATTAGATGTAACGCCCTTATCTTTAGGTATCGAAACAATGGGAAATGTTTTTGATGTCGTCATCGAAGCCAACTCAACGATTCCAACTAAAAAATCTAAGACCTATTCTACTGCCGCAGACAACCAACCTTCTGTAGAGATTCACATCTTACAAGGAGAGCGACCAATGGCAAAAGATAATCGCCCAGTTGGTCGATTCGTTTTGTCTGACATTCCACCAGCGCCAAGAGGAGTACCTCAAATCGAAGTAACTTTCGATATGGATGCGAATGGTATCTTAAGTGTATCTGCAAAAGACAAAGGCACAGGAAAAGAGCAATCTATCCGAATCGAAGCGTCTACGGGTTTATCTAAAGAAGAAATCGCAAAGATGAAGGCAGAAGCAGAAGCAAATGCGGATGAAGATAGAAAAGCAAGAGAAAAAGTAGATAAATTAAACGCAGCGGATACTTTAGTTTTCCAAACGGAAAAGCAGTTGAAAGAATTTGGCGAGAAGATTCCTGCTGAGAAGAAAGGTGCAATTGAAACAGCCGTGGCAGATTTAAAAGCAGCACACGCGGAACAAGATTTGGATAAAATCGAAGCAGTTACAGCGGCTTTAAACACTGCATGGCAAGCAGCTAGTCAAGATATGTACCAAGGTGGACAGGAAGGCCCAACGGCTGATGCTGGCGCAGGTGGTGCTGGTGCGGAACAGGGCGGCAAGGCTGACGGTGGTGAAAATGAAGATGTCCAAGATGTAGAGTTTGAGGAAGTAGAAGACAAGAAGTAATTACAGAATGACAGGTTTTAATTCCGTGTTTTAATCGGAAATTTTTGCTGGATTAACAGGATTAATCCTTGTTGTTAGATAAGATATAAAAGGTCGCACTCGGTTTTCGGGGGCGGCCTTTTTTTGATTTGAGTATGACAGATTTTTGTGCTGTAGGCACAAGGTTTGCCCTTTGCCCTACGCCCAAAGCCCTTTGCCAAATAATTACATTTTGTTTATTAATAATTATATAAAAATTATGTGATTTGATTCAGGCGATAGTGCTTGCTTATCTGTCTAAAAACGCCTAATATTGTGTAAGAAAGAAGGGGTATTAGACAAAAAATACTTCTAAACCTCCATTATTTAAAAATGCTATTTTTTGACAAGTGTAAAGAAAAATTTACATATATATTAAAAATACATTATTTTTGCTATCCAAAACTTATTCTTATTAAAATATTAGTTGACTAAAAGTACTATTTTAAGACAACTAATACTTAATAAACCTACGTCAAAAGTACCATCATCCCTACCGATACTATATCGCAACTTTCTAAAGAAGGGGCTATAGCTCATAAGACAATCTTGATACAGGAATTTTAATAATACAAAAACAACAGCAATTTAGAGACATTAGTTTATTTCTTAATTGTTATTTGATGATAGGGGTATTATTTTTGACGAAAATTACTGTGAAATTTTAGCTAAAAAGCTAGCATTCATAGGCGCATTAACTTTAATGAACACTCAGTAATTTGTTTACATTGTTTTAGAAATACCGTACAGGACTTATTGATTAAGAAGACTTTAGTAACAACAGCATATTCCCAAGACAGTAACAAAAGAAACACTTATCTCGGAAATCTGCGCACAGAATAGAAATTAGGCAAAAGATTAATTTTACCCATTTTTAAAAAAAGTAGGAGGAAAGTTAATTTTGAGATTGCCCTACACATTGCAGACTACTGAAAGTAGTTTTTACAAAGGTTTCAAAAGAAATACATCAAATTATTACCCTATTTAGTTGAATTAATTGCGTTTATCATTACGATTATGACTTATTAATTTAACTAATATTTGGAACCCTACTCCTAAATAACTACCAAAATAGCTGCTCGTTTTTAATTAAACTTAAGAACTGTGCTACAAACTTTACATTTTTTTAAAAGCATTGCCCTCGCTCTTTTCTTGGCGTTGAGCTTTCAATTGCACGCCCAAGATATTCATTACTCCCAATTCGGTCGTTCTCCATTGAATATTAATCCAGCTTTGACAGGATTATTTAAAGGAGACATACGTTTTATTGGCAACTACCGTAGCCAATGGAATAAAATTCCCGTAAACTATATGACTTTTTCGGGCGGAGTAGATCAGAAGTTCATCAATTCTAGCATGAAAAATAGTCTTTTTTCGGCAGCTTTGTATTTGAACCACGATGAGGCGGGCGACTTGAACTTAAGTAATACCAATGTTAATCTTTCAGGTTCTTTCACTCGAAGATTGTCTACTAAACATTACTTAACAGCAGGGATTCAAGTAGGAGGCGCTCAAAGACGATTTGATGTGTCTAAACTACAAGTGGATAGTCAATATGATGGAGACACGTTTAATAGTAGTTTGCCTACTGGAGAAAATGCGCTTAATTCTAGCGTTTTTTATACCGATCTTTCTGGTGGGGTTAATTACCGCTTTCAGAATGTTGACAATCGGATGAAATTAGACTTTGGCGTTGCCGTTTTCCATGCCAATCGACCTGATCAAAGTTTTTATAAAACGGGCAATCAAAAATTGGAGCGAAGATGGTCCTATTATGGGATGACCACTTTTGGGATTGGAAAAAGGCTAGATGTTGGTTTACAAGCGATTGGGCAATTTCAAGGCCCTCATCAAGAAATTATAGTAGGCGGAATTGGCAAAATCCACTTAAATAAAGAAAGAGATAAAGAGTTGGCGTTTGGTTTAGGTTTATCCTATCGTTTAGGAGATGCTTGGGTGCCAAGTTTAGCCGTAGATTATAGAATGTGGTCCGTTGGCTTTAGTTATGATATCAATTCTTCTCCATTTAATATTGCTTCTTATCGAAGAGGTGGTCCAGAATTGTCTGTAATTTATATCTTTTCAAAAGTCCGTCCACCGAAAGAATTTGAGATATGTCCGTTGTTTTAGTCATTGGTCAATAGTCATTAAGTCATTAGGTTTGCATAGTAGCTAACTAATGACTTAATGACTACTGACTCTAAAACGAATCTTACATCCCGTTACCAAAAAAATAAAAAACGAATAAACAGGGATAAATTAATGAAAAAATATTATTGTCTAGTTTTTTTAACCATTTTATTGAATCCGCTAGCCTATAGCCAGACTGACCGTTTTGAAGCGGCAGTTAAAAAGGCATTGAATAGCGACCTTTTTTTTACAGATGATGAATTTTTTGGTATCAGTACCAAAGACAGTTTAACTATTGCCGAGCAATTTCAGTTTTCAGAAGTAGCTCGCAGAATGCATGCCTTCAATATTGCCGAAGCAGGTTATTTGAGAGTGGTCAGAATGGATACGAGCAATAAGAAAATAGACTATCCAACCGCCATTTATCAAGTAGGAGCGATGAAGAAATTGCAGGGAGATTACGAAGGCGCACTCAATTATTTTGAGCAATATATTTCAAGCCCACCACCGATAGACAATCAAATTTTAACACTGGCTAGAAAAGATATAGATGACTGTAAGTTTGCGATTCCTCGAACTCAAAAATTAGATAATCTGTATCAGATTACCCATTTGGGTGAGGAGGTCAATACGCCTTATAATGACTTTGCCCCTTTACTGGTGGAGGATAAATTATACTACACATCCTTAAAATACCAAAAAGAAGAAAAATTAAGCCCACCTCGTTTATATGCTAAAATGCTGAGTTCTGATTTAAAAACAACAGGTTTTCCAATTGATGGCTTTAATCAACCAGAAAAATCAGTCGCTCATTTAGCTTTTACAAAAGACCAAACAAGAGCTTATTATACGATTTGTGATTATGTTGGCAAAAGCCGACAAATCCGTT
The DNA here is from genome assembly GCA_937928615.1 of uncultured Saprospiraceae bacterium. Classification (GTDB taxonomy): domain Bacteria; phylum Bacteroidota; class Bacteroidia; order Chitinophagales; family Saprospiraceae; genus JAFMDF01. Next base: position 5,117 of record CALFWI010000409.1, read on the forward strand.
GCGAATTATATTACCAAGATAAAGCAACCAATGGAACTTGGGGTAAGGCTAAAGCATTACCAAATCATATCAATCGAAAAGGATTTACGGCTACGCATCCGACGGTCATTTATAATGAAAATAATCAAGAAATATTATTGTTTAGTTCTAATTGCCCCGGTGGTGCAGGGCAATTAGATGTATGGTATACAGAAGTTGGGCGAAAAGGAGATTTTGCAAAACCCGTCAATTTTACGCAAATTAATACCGCAGGGAATGAGGTCACTCCTTTTTTCCATCAACCAACCAATAGCCTTTACTTTAGTTCAACGGGTAGAGAAGGATTAGGCGGTTATGATATTTACAAATATGTAGATGGCGAAATTATTCATGCAGGCTATCCATTGAATAGTAGTTTTAATGATACCCATTTTTCTTTAGACCCATCAGGAGACAAAGGTTATTTTTCTTCCAGTCGGCAAGGTTGTTTGCGCTTGAGTGAGTATGATATGGGCTGTCAAGATATTTTTGCCGCAACCTTTATCAATATAGACTTAGAAGCTTTAACATTTGACGATTTTTCCAAAAGAGATTTAGAAGGCGTGACCCTGCAATTATTTAAAATACCAGCAGGAAGCAGGACTGAATCGGGGACTCCAGCGGAGGTAGCCTTAATAGAAGGGCGAACAAATACCTTAGACAATCAATTTCAGTTTGATGGTTTGTTGAGAGATGCCCGCTATCGACTAGTTGCGGCCAAAGAAGGCTATATTAACGATACGCTCAACTTTAATACCAGAGGAATTGCAACGTCTATTACTTTAAAGAAAGAGCTGTTTCTAGCGCCAGATATTTTTGAAATGGATTTAACAGCGCTTACTTATGACGCAGCATCTCAAAGACCATTGACCAATTGTATTGTACAATTAATAGATAAAAAATCAGGAGAACGCTTTATCACAGATAATATAGCTGACAACGATTTTTATTTTGACATCTATTCTCAAAGAGATTATGTCTTAATTGCTAGCGTAATCGGGTATGAATCTGATACCTTGGAATTTAATACTAGAAATTATACAGAGGCGGCAGGCATTACTTCTATTACCAAACGATTGTATTTGGCACCAGGAGGAATCGTTGCCTTAGAAGATTTATTACCCTTGACCCTTTATTTTGATAATGATGCCCCTGACCCAGGGAGTCGAGAAGTCGTAACTTCAAAAAATTATGAAGAATTATTTGCCGCTTACTACCGAAAAAAACGGGAGTTTATGGTCAATTATTCGGACAATACGCCTAGCCCTGTTTTAGATAATAAGGCGCAAACAATTCTTGATTTTTTTGAAAACGATTTAAAAGGAAATTACGATACATTAGGGGTTTTCTCGGAGACCTTAATAAAATATTTGCAAAGAGGAAATACCGCCGTTATTTCTATTAGAGGGTTTGCGAGTCCTTTGGCTGCCACTGATTATAATGTTAATTTGGGAAAACGTCGAGTCAACTGTTTGATGAATCATTTTTCCGTCTATCGAGATGGGATGCTTAATCGGTATATAGCAGACGGTTCTTTAGTGCTAAAAGAAGTTTCTTACGGAGAAGAACAAGCGAATAAAGCCATTAGTGAAAACCCAAAGGATAGAAGGAATTCAGTATATAGCCCCGAAGCATCAAAAGAAAGAAAAGTCCAGATAGTTAAAATAGTTATTGGCGAAAAATCAGCAGGAGAGTAAATAGAAAAAGTTTCTTATGAACAATAAACATTTATGGATAGCAATATTGCTAGTGTTCGGAATGGTAAGCCATAGCTTTGCTACCGAATTGAAAGCCTCAGAGGGCCCACTAACAATTGCTATATCCACCCAGAACACTAGTTGTGCGACTGATTCCCATGGAAGCGCAACGGTAACTGCCCTTGGCGGTAAATCACCCTATCTTTATGAATGGAGTAATGGGGCAACAACTGCTGTCCTAACCAACCTTATCGAAGGTAGTTATTTTGTGACCGTAACAGATGCACTTGGAAGTACGAAAAATTCAGTTGCCATAATTAAAGCATCTAATCACCTAAGATTAAGGTTTGACCAACGGTCTATTCAGTGCGCTGGAGAAACAGATGGAAAAGTAGTGGCTATTCCAGAAGGCGGAGTCGCCCCTTTTACCTATGAATGGGAAGATGGTACGAGAAAGTCCTTTCTGGAAGGGGTGCAAGGTGGCATGTACGAAATAACGGTAACAGATGCGAATGGCTGTCGAGCAGAAGATTGGGTCACGGTCGTAGCACCAGAGGAACTTAGCGTAGGCGCTTTTTATAATCATGTAAGTTGTGGAGCAACAGCAGATGGCTCAATGGAGGTCGTTGTTACAGGCGGAACTGGCGCTTATACTTTTTTATGGGCAGTAGATGGAAAAGGAGGAGCGACCAGAACTGACTTAGCTCCAGGATCCTACTCCGTTACAGTGACCGATGAAAATGGCTGTACTTCTATGATTTGTCCAGAAATTATCGCTTCTCAACCACCACATTTGACTGCTTCTTCAAATCCAGAAACTTGTCCAGGAGAAGGAAATGGTACTGGAACAGTGACGGCAAATGGCGATTCTCCGCCTTATATATATGAATGGCCAAATAATGAAAGTATTTATAGTACCGCCTTTAATTTAAGCGCAGGCACTTATATAGTGACCGTTACGAATTTTAGAAAATGTTCGTCTACGGTAGAAGTGGTGGTCGGGCAAGCTGGCGGTGGTTTTGGATTTGTGGTAGAATCGAATGGCACTACTTGTGGAGATGCAGCGAATGGTCAAGCGAATGTCCGAATAACGGGAGGCGTAGGCCCTTTTAAATATGAGTGGATTAATGAAAGCACCAATGCGGTAGTTAGCACAGAAGAGCAGGTGAGTAATTTGACCCCTGGAAATTACGAAGTCAGAGTAACAGACGCCAATGGTTGTTTTGGGCAAAGAGATATTTTATTAATAGAAAAGCCTGTGCCAACCATCACGGCAACTACCCTTCAATCAAGGGTTTGTTTTGGTGAAAAAACGGGTTCTGCAGTAGCGATAGCAACTGGAGGAGAAGGTGATTTTACCTATGAATGGTCAAATGGTCAAAAAGGAGCAAATGTAAGCAATTTAGCAGGCGGCACTTATCAAGTAACGGCAACGGACGGAAATGGTTGTCAAGCAACTACGAGTGTACTTATCATCGACAATGACCCTGTCAATATCAATGAAGCAGTTAATAAACCTTTATGTCATAATGGAACGAATGGTTCGATTGTCGTAAATGTATCAGGAGGGTCAGGTGATTATGCGTATAATTGGAGCAATGGCGCAACGACTGAAGACGTCAATAATCTCTTA
>CALFWI010000410.1 GCA_937928615.1 uncultured Saprospiraceae bacterium
CGCTTTATTACTTGCTTTTTATATGCTCATCGGTAGCTTTATCCCTCGCACGGATTTTAGCCAGTTAGTGTATTTAGGAGAGTTAAAGGCGCATTATCAAGAACATAAAGCAGAAGCGGCACAACAAAATTTGTCCATTACGCTTTTTGAATTTTTATACCAACATTTTATTGATAGCAATCAACATTCAGACGTTGACCACGAAGAAGACCATCATCAATTGCCTTTGCAAACGATAAATGGGTTTACCAATTTTATGGTCACCACTTCTTTTTTTCCTGATTTTGAATGGTCAACGACTACTTTCTTATCAACTATTACTTACCAAAGCCCTTTTTATTTAAGTGGCTTTTTGTCCAATATGGTGCATCCACCATCCTTTTCCTAAATTTATTTTTATAGGAGTACTATGCCTTTTTTTATGATTTCGTAGCCGTAGCTTAGACATTCTTGTCTGAGCAAAAAACGCTCGTCAATTGCTCAGACTAGAATGTCTAAGCTACGAGTTGAGTTACGTGAACCGTCAAATATGATAGACCAAATAATCGCTTTTTCCATCCGACAAAAGCTGATAGTGATGCTTGCCGTCATCGGGCTAATTGGATGGGGTATTTATAATGTGCAAAGACTGCCAATTGATGCCGTGCCTGATATTACGGACAATCAAGTGCAAGTTATCACCAATGCACCGACGTTGGCAGCCCAAGAAGTCGAACAATTAATTACCTATCCATTAGAAATGGCTTTGGGAAATGTACCTGGGGTACTGGAAGTCCGTTCCGTTTCTCGTTTTGGCTTATCGGTCATTACGGTCGTTTTTAAAGAAGAAGTGGACATTTATTTTGCTCGACAATTAATTAATGAACGAATCGAAGCAGCCAAAAAGGATATTCCCGAAGGATTAGGCGACCCTGAAATGAGCCCCGTCTCTACAGGGTTGGGAGAAATCTATCAGTATGTATTATATGCTGCGGACGGCTATGAAAAAGAATTTACCCCCACAGAATTACGGAGCTTGCAAGATTGGGTTGTCAAACGACAATTAGTAGGAATAGAAGGGGTGATAGAAATCAATAGTTCTGGTGGACATTTAAAACAATATGAAGTCGCTTTTAATCCTGATAAATTAAAAAGTATGGGGATTACTTTGGATGAATTATATGCTGCTTTAGCTAATAATAATGCCAATGCGGGTGGTTCGTATATTGAAAAGAAACATTACACCTATTTTATAAGAGGAGAAGGGCGTTTAAAAACGATGAGTGATATTGAGCAAGTGGTGGTGAAAAATCTAGGAGGTTTGCCCATTTTGGTAAAAGATGTAGCTCAAGTAAAAATTGGCCATGCGCCCCGTTTTGGTGCAGTTACTTTTAATGGAAAAGGGGAAGTAGTGGCAGGACAAGTGATGATGTTGAAAGGGGCAAATGCAGCAGAAGTAACCGCTAGAGTGAAAGAACGGATGGTGCAAATCGAAAAGTCTTTACCCAAAGGCGTCATTATCGAACCTTATTTAGATAGAACCAAATTAGTCAATCGAACGACTCGGACAGTTGTGACTAATTTAATAGAAGGAGGCTTAATCGTCGTTTTTGTCTTGGTTTTATTGTTAGGTAATTTAAGAGCGGGTTTAATCGTTGCCTCGGTGATTCCTTTAGCGATGTTGTTTGCTTTATCTATGATGCGCTTGTTTGGAGTTTCCGCCAATTTAATGAGTTTAGGAGCAATAGATTTTGGTTTGATTGTAGATGGAGCAGTGATTATAGTCGAAGCCATTTTACATCATTTAGGGGTACGAAAAGGCGGACAACAATTGAGTCGAGGGGAGATGAATCAAGAGGTTTTATCCGCATCTACACAAATAAGAAAATCAGCTGCGTTTGGAGAAATTATTATCCTGATTGTTTACATCCCGATTTTGTTCTTAATCGGTATTGAAGGCAAAATGTTTAGACCAATGGCACAGACGGTAAGTTTTGCCATTTTAGGGGCTTTGATTTTGTCCTTGACTTATGTACCAATGATGGCTTCTTTATTCCTAGACCGACATATTTCTACTAAAAGAACCATTGCTGACCGAATCATGGACTTTATTAATCGGCTTTATCAACCCATTTTAGACTTGGCTTTGAAATTTAGATATGTCGTTGTGCTGGTAACATTGGCTTTATTTGCTTGGAGCTTATTGGTTTTTAGTCGCATGGGTGGTGAGTTTTTACCGACTTTAGAAGAAGGAGATTTTGCCTTGCACCAAATATTACCATCAGGTAGTTCTATTGCTCAAGGCGTAGAAGTTTCTGCGGAATTACAAAACATCTTATTGGACAATTTTCCAGAAGTAGAAAAGGTGGTGACAAAGATTGGAACTGCTGAAATACCAACAGATATCATGCCTTTAGAAGCAGGCGATATTTTTGTGATTCTAAAACCCAAATCGGAATGGACTTCTGGTAAAACGAAAGAAGAATTGTTTGAAAAAATGGAAGCCAAGATGAATGAATTCCCTGGGGTCATTTACGAATTTACCCAACCGATTCAAATGCGTTTTAATGAACTGATGACAGGCGTTCGACAAGATATTGCCATCAAAATTTATGGAGAAGATTTGGGCGTTTTAGCAGCAAAAGCCAAAGAAGCAGAACATTTAATCGAAGAGTTGGATGGAGTAGGGGATATTCAAGTAGAACCAACGGCTGGCTTGCAACAAATGGTAGTGGATTATAATCAGGCAAAAATGGCAAAATATGGCGTCAATGCAGCGACTTTGAATCAATATATCCGAACAGGATTTGCAGGCGAACAAACGGGTTATATTTTTGAAGGTGAAAAACGTTTTGAATTAGTCCTGCGTTTAGACGAACAATTTCGACAAGGTATTGACGATTTAAAAAACTTATACATTCCCTTACCCAATGGCAATCAAGTGCCTATGGAAGAATTAGCGACTGTTCGTTTTGAGGAAGGCCCCACCCAAATTTCTAGAGATAATACCCAAAGAAGAATTACGATTGGCGTCAATGCAAGAGGTCGAGATGAAGAAAGCTTAGTCATGGATATTCAGGAAAAATTAGAAAAAGAGTTAGGTTTGGAAGCAGGTTATTATGTGACTTATGGCGGTTCTTTTGAAAATTTGCAGAGTGCTAGAAAACGATTAATGATTGCGGTTCCCGTAGCATTGGCACTAATATTTGTATTACTTTACCTCACCTTTAATTCTATTTGGCAAGCGGTCTTAATTTACACCGCAATCCCGATGTCCGCTATTGGTGGCATTTGGGCTTTATACTTTAGAAGTATGCCTTTTAGTATTTCCGCAGGCGTTGGTTTTATCGCCCTTTTTGGCGTAGCTGTTTTAAATGGAATTGTCTTAATCGCTTATTTTAATCGACTCAAAAAAGAAGGCGTAACGGATGTCATGGAACGAATTCGAGAAGGTACTTCCGTTCGATTACGACCTGTTTTATTAACGGGGGCAGTCGCCTCTTTAGGCTTTTTCCCAATGGCATTTTCTAATTCTGCGGGCGGAGAAGTACAGCAGCCTTTAGCAACCGTAGTCATTGGCGGATTATTGTCGGCTACTTTTCTGACGTTGATTGTCTTGCCTGTTTTATATTATTTTTTTGAAAAAGGCAAAAAGAAGATATTACCCAATGGATTGACGATTGGTTTATTATTTTTTGGATTGAGCTTGACTGGACAAACCCCAACTATTTCTTTAGAAAATGCGATTCAAAAAGCACGTCAGAATTATCCTATTTTACAAAATCAATTACTTCAAATCGAGCAAGCGCAAAAATTGACAGGAATAAAATCAAGTCATCCCTTGGCGCAGATTACCTTGAGTAGCGAAGAGTATGATTTTTCTAGAAATAGTGGCGTCCATTCTTTGGGCATTCAACAAAATTTCAACTTACCTAAAGTCAATCGAGCCAATCAGGAATTGTATCAACAACAAGCCAATGCGGTACAATCAAAAATTGCCTTAACGGAAAGGAATATTGATTTGTTAGTTACCCAAGCTTATTATAACCTAATTTATCAAAAACAACAGCAAAAAGAATGGGCAAGATTGGCTTCGACTTATGATGATTTGGAACTAGTCAGTCAGCAAAGATTGGAGGCGGGAGAAACAGGGAAAACACCAGTCTTAGCAGCAAAAGCGCAAAAGCGGAGTGTCACTTTAAAACAACGACAAGCACAGCAAGGGTATGAAAGGGCATTGCAAAATTTTAATGGGTACTTATTAGCGGATACTCTTTTTGAAGTGGCGTTAGAAGAACTACCAATTCCTCAAAAAGTAGCGAATACAGATTTGACCAATCATCCATTAGTGAATTATTACCAACAGCAAGCAGCATTGGCGAAAGCCCAGATTGCTGTCAATAAAGTTCAATTAACGCCTCAATTAAATACAGGCTTACAATTACAAAGAGTGGGAGGAGACTTTTTGTTTTTTGGATATCAAGTTGGGGTGAATATTCCGCTTTTTAAGCAAGCACAAGAACAGAAAATAGAAGTTGCCCAATTGGGGTTGAAAATACAGGAACAGCAACAAGATTTGGCGGTACGCCAATTGACGCAACAACAGCAAAAAATACAGTTACAAATACAGCAATTATTGGACAATATTGATTTTTATCAAGAAGAACTATTGCCCAATGCGATTGCTGATAGCGAATTTTTTCAAGCTGCTTTTCGGGCTGGTGAAGCGACTTATTTGGAATACCAACAACGGTTGGAACTACAGATTAAATACCGCTTGGATTATTTGATATTATTACGAGATTTTCAGTTGAGGCAGGTGGAATTGAGGTATTTGAATTAAAAAATGTAAGGCCATTAAAGAATGGCGGATGTACAGAAATAGGATAAATTAAATTTATGCAGCTTCTGATAATTGAATAGGTAAATGGTATTCTTTTAACAATCCTAAAAGTTCTTTAGTGTATTGTTTTTTCAAATGATTTGCTTGGCGAATCATTAAATTAGCATTAATCTTTTTACTTAATTCAATTTCTTTATTTACACTATCAATGAGAATTAATAACCGTTTAATAGCGGCTAGTTTAGTATCAAGGTTTTCCGATTTAGTTTTATCGCTTTTGTTCATCTTTCAAAAATAAGCTTAATACTATTATTTACAAATATATAACCCGATATTTCAAGTCTCCAGACTTGAAATCGGTATCTGGTCGTCTCCTGACGACCGTATTAAAATATTAAATAGTCGTCAGGAGACGACGAGATATTAGGTTCAAGTCTGGAGACTTAAACCATCGAAAATAACATTCTAAAATGAAAAATATAATTAACCTTCTTATCATAAGTTTTTTATTTGTTACTTGCACCCATACCCACGACCATAGCGCAGATGGTGGACATGACCACGGAGATGATGCCCATGCGCACGAAGAAATGGAAGCAGAACACGGAGCCGACGAAGTAGGCCTAACAGCGTTGCAAATGGAAAAAATTGGCCTAAAACTAGGCGAATTTGAGCAAAAAAATCTAAAATCAACGGTCAAGGTCAATGGAGAATTAGAGTTGCCTCCGCAAAACAAAGCGGATGTAAGTGCGATGGTAGCGGGTAAAATAACGCAGATTAGCGTACAGCCCGGTCAGCGAGTGAAAAAAGGAACGGTGCTGGCACGTTTACAAAATCCAGCCTTTATCGAATGGCAGCAAGAATATTTAGAAACAGAGGGGGAACTATTATACTTGAATAAAGAATGGACCCGCTTAAAGGATTTGGTAGCTAAAGAAATATCGCCTAAAAAGCAGTTGGATAAAATAGAATCTGAACGAGCGATTGCACAGGCGATCTTAAAAGGGCTTAAGGCAAAACTACAATTATTAGGATTGGGAACACCATCGGATAAATTATACTCGACCATAGCTTTGCGTAGCCCAATGGATGGCTATGTACGAGAAATAAAAGCGAATACAGGTGTTTTTGTCCAACCAGAAATGAGTTTATTTGAAATTGTAGACAATCATCATTTACACATTGATTTAAAAGTGTTCGAAAAAGATTTGCCGTATATCAAAGAAGGACAAATCATCCAATTTAGTTTGCAGAGTCAGCCTGATGAATTGATGAATGCGTATATTTTTGCTATTGGAAAAGCCTTGAATAGGGAACAACGAACGGTAGACATTCATGCGGAAATCAAAGAAGCAAAAGCGAATTTATTACCGGGGATGTTTGTGGAAGCCCGCATTATTTTAGGCGATAAAAAAGTACCTACTTTGCCAGATGATGCCATTACCGTCGATAAAGGATTGTTTTACATTTTTGTGAAAGAAGAAGTGCATGAAGACGAGACACATTTCAAAAAAATCCCTGTGTTGAAAGGTGTAACAGACTTTGGCTATACAGAAGTGAAATTGTTAGAAGCCTTACCTGAAAATGCAGAAATCGTTACGGAAGGGGCTTATTTTTTGATGGCGCAGAGCAAAAAAGGAGAAGAAGGAGCTGGGCATCATCATTAATTTGAAACAGCTTGCAACGTTTGTAGGGGAAACGACACTAGTTCTTTTGAGAATAGTGTAGTTTTAAATTTATAGAGCTATATCACCCTAAATTATTGATGATGAAAAGATGGATACCCATTTTTATGACCCTTTTTTTTGCAAGCACTACTATATTTGCCCAACGAATTCCTCCGAATAAACCCGTCATTTTTAAAGCGACTTCAACGGAATGTAATGTTTGTGGCTTAAGAGCTTGGGATGAATTAAAGGATGCGATTGATTTATATGAAAAAGATGCCGTTATTATGGCCGTACATCCTTTAGAAGAAAGTCAATTACACACGGCTACTAGCACGGCATTGATGGAGAATGCACCTCAATTTTTTGGGACACCCTCTTTTTTTGTTAATAATCAATCCTTACCTTTTCAATGGTTTCAAGAAGCGAGGTTAATGATTGAAGCATTTCAAGAACGACAGGTGGTCGCACATCCATTTATTGATTATGTGATTGAGAACAATCAGTTGAAAGTACAAGTGAAAACTCAATTTCTTAAACGAACCAATCGACCACATTATGTCGGCGTTTATGTGTTGGAAGATGAATTGGAAGCTTACCAAAACAGTCGTGGGCCAGAAGATTTACACTCTAAAATAGTTCGGACGCATTTAGGCGAAAATACTTTTGGGACTTTATTATCGGAAGATGATATTGAAGCAAATCAAGCATTTAATACGAATTATACTTTGGCACTTAATCCCGAATGGCTAACCGAAAAGTTAGAATTAGCCGTCATTATTTGGGAAAAAAGAGGGGAGACCTATGAAGTAATCAATTCTAATACTGCTTTTGAACCCACAGCGTTATCTACTAGTATTAATACATTAGCAGCTAATAATGTCAATCTAAGTGTTCAGCCAACCATTATAACGAATGCTGCTACCATTCAATTGGAATTGCCTATCGCATTAGACGCCTTAAATTTAAGCGTTATCAATTCATTAGGACAAGGGGTGAAAAATATATTTAGTGGTAATCTAACCAAAGGAGCGCATACCTTTTTGTTAAATCGAAATGATTATGCCACAGGCGGTCTTTATTTTTTAGTAGCAGAGAAAGATGGCGATAGACTAGTGAAAAAAATGATTATCAAATAAGCTAGTTGCTGGTTGTGCGAAACTAGCAACCAGCAACCAGTCTCACCGTACCAAAGTCACCATGCCAGATACTGCTCTTTCAAGACCATCATCCATCAGTAAACTAGCCGTATACAAATAAACCCCTTCAGCAGTATTTTTTCCATCAAATTGACCATTCCAGCCTTTATTGAGATTATTAGGTAGTATGTTGGTTTGTTCGAAAACTTGATTCCCCCAACGGTCAAAAATGCGTAAGTCATTAATGGTTTCTAAATCCTTGCCACCGTTAATGACAAAATAATCATTCATACCATCTCCATTGGGCGAAAAGATATTTGGAAGATAAACGGCGTAATGCGTCAAAGTCAAATTGACGATGCTATCACAGCCAGCATTTGTAGAGATAGTTTGTTGGTATTCCCCGACTTGGGAAAAGCTAGTATTTCCAATTTTATAGGTTTCAGACGGGAAAATTTTAGCCGTTAAGGCGGTTTCTATATTCGTTTCTACCCTTAAATCTATTTGAACAATGCTATCACAATTTTCAAACGATTTTAGGGTATCTGTGTACACACCCGCTTCTGTTAATGCTCGGTCTCCAAGCCGATAAGCTTCTCCTTGGCAAATAGATTGGACTAAATTGGTAATTCTAAAGGGGACGAAAAAATTAAAAGGCCTAGTAATTTTACAACCTTGACTGCTTGTAAAAACGACTTCATATTTTCCTTTGCCTGGCGGCAAATCTAGCCTAGCATTGGTTGCACCAAGGATGGCAATTCCATCTTTATACCATTGATAACTTAGGCTATCATATTCGGGTATTTCAAAACTAAGATTTGAGGCACAGGGCTGATTATTGGATTTGATTTCAAATTCAAAAGCAGATTGTTCTGCCAATACTAAATTATCAAAAAAGTAATAAGGGCTTACTTGTCCAGAAGTTGGTTGACAAGGAGGCCCAATCGCAATCGCATGAATATCTACCGTTGGCGTCACATTAATTTCCAATTGTTGCCATTCATCAGTTCCAGATGCATTAATTACACTCAATCGCTGCCAACCAGGGCCATTCGTCGGACAACCAAATTCTCGGTCGTCCTCACCAAAAGGCAAGTTGGCACAATCGGTTGTCCCAAAAAAAGTAACATTGACAGGTGGAGAAAAAGGTTGTATGGTAAAACCGATATAAAATTTGAATTTATAAGCAACGCCAGCTCGAAGTGGAGTAATTAAACAGGCACCAGCATATTCTTTCCAGTTTAGGTTGTCATCCCCATTTCCATTGCCATCACTTGTCGCATACCGACCGTCTCTAAATCCCAATGCCCCTTCTCCATCAGGAATAGGTAAAGGCATAGGTAAATCGGGCCAACCCAACCATCCACAAGTATGGATATAATCGGTAGTAGGAACAGAGGCTTGAATCCAAGTTTCGGCACAGTCCATTCTAGACCTATCTGGTGGACAACAGACTTGGTCCTCGAAAGACGGATTAGGAATCAAAGAGGTAGCTTCTGCTAGTTCGCAGAAACAATCGGTATCATTAAGGTCTATTAAGCCATCTCCATCATCATCAATAGCATTATCACAAATCTCAACGGATTGTGCCATGAGTGCTGTCCCTAAATTGAGTAAAAACACCAATAATATTGATCGTAACAAATATTCCATGCCATTAAAATAAAAAAGAATACTTGATTGTTTATAATTTTTTATGGCGTTTGAACAGATAATGACGGGAATAAGATAGTTTTCAGGTTTGCTCCTAATAAAAATAATGATTTTGGTTAATAAGTAATCATACAAATTGAAGTTAAGAACTTTGTGATATACTCCGAATAGGGTGAAAAATAATGTTTAATCCCAATGTATACTCGTCAAAAAACTCAGTGTTTTCTATGTTCTTTGTCACGCTGTGGTGAAAATTTACGTTAATTTATTAGGGGCGACTACTTATTATTGCTAATTGCTTACAAATACGATGTTTTTAGCCCTAATAAAAGAAGGAGGGATACCTTGTTTTCTGCTTTTTAATGAATTTTGTTTTATATTCGTATAGTGAAAAAATATATTTGTCGTTTCTTTACGGAATTAACAAACAAACTACATTTAAATCAACAAATACCATGAAAAAAAACACACCTATTACAGCAGTTATTTATTGTTGTTTCTTACTTATCTCCACTTTTAGTAGTACGCTTTTTGCCCAATCCGAATTTAGTGATTACCCTTGGTTAAATGATATTGTGGATACGGAGGACTGTTGTCAAAATCAAACCGTCACGGCTTACCAATCAGGAGTCTTTACTTTTATTTATATCGAAAGAGGGGAAGATTGTCAATCAAAAGGCAATGAATTATATTTTGAAAATGGAACATTCTACTGTGCCGATGCAGCAAATTACGATTGCCGAGTCGCTTATAATTTATTAGCAGAAAATGCGACTACCTTATGGAATTGTGGAAGTAGTTTAACAAAGGAGACTTTTATGATATGTGCAGGGGAATCTGTTTTCCTACCTGCTATCCAAGATTTTCCCATTCCTCCATTAGGCCCATCAGGACCCAATGGAGAATTGCCAGTTCAACCTTGTCAACCAAAATTATCAGCTATTGATATTACGCCTACAGATAATACCAAGTCAGAAGATTTAAAAGGTTTTTGGGTGACACCGACGGAAACGACAACTTATGAAGTCTTTAGCGAAGGTTTTTGTGGAGGGCCAGGTAGTTTTAATTCGGATGAAGCTGCTGTAACTTATGAAGTCATTATCAAAAATGATGATGAATGTATTATCGTAATACCTGAAGCGGATAGTTGCAAAGCATTAGCCGCTCTAAATATTAACCCTAGCTACTGTGACCAATGTATTAGCGAAGTAGCCACTTATATCTATGAAGGCGAAACTTACTTAGTCACCCTAGCTGATGACGATAACTGTGCGGATGCCATTACGACAGTGATGCATTGTGATTCAACCGTAGCTTTCTGTTATGATGGCGGGTTCGCTGGTTTTGCGCAATGCGAAGAATTCTTTAAAGAAGCGAAGTTGTTGGAAGTGATTTGGTCAAAGAAAACAGATTGTCAAGCAGCACCAACGCCCGAAGATTGCCTTCCATTAGAAGCGTTAAATATCCATCCTAGTTTCTGTGAATCTTGTATTGGTGAAGTGTCCATTTATGAATATCAGAAAGTACAATATTTAGTGACGATAGAAAATAACCCCATCTGTTCCGATGGCATTACGACGGTGACTAATTGTGATTCTACCTTTGCTTTTTGTTTTGATGGTGGCATAGCAGGATTTAGTCAATGTAATGACTTTTTTAAGGAAGCAATTTTGATAGAAACGATTTGGTCAAGAACTAGAGACTGCGAAGTAGCCGTATTAGAAGTGGCAGAACCCTGTACCGATTTAGGAGGCATAGATTTTGGTTTATGTCAAGCAGTAATGGGCGTAGGCATTGTCAAAGGAAAATGCACGACGATTAGCGGTTGTTTTGATACCGTTGTAAAAGGCGTAGATTATTCCAAAGCTATTTTTCCTACCGTAGAAATTTGCGAACAGACTTGTAATGAACCTACAGATAATGGAAGTACACCCGAAATTTTTGAAACGTTTCCTTGGTTAGCAGATGTTGTTGACCTGAATGATTGTAAAGGGGCGACCGTAGAAGTATATGATCTAGGAACGTTTAGTTTCTTATTTGTGCAAACCGAAACCTCAGGTGAATTATACTACGAAAACGGCGGCTTTTACTGTATGGAATTACCGAATTACGATTGCCGAGCTTTATATAATTTAAGCGCAGACCAACTTTCGGAAACTTGGACTTGTGGGGAGACTGGTGGTCCATCAGGCCCATCAGGGCCTTCTAGTCCAATTAGTGGGGGCGGTTTTGTAGAAAACAATCAAGCAAATACGGGCACAAGAATTACCGCTTTTCCAAATCCTACGACTGGTTTGGTAAGTGTGCAATTACCCAAAACGGGGCAGCAGACAGTTCGAGTATTTGATTTATTTGGGCGATTGGTACAGGAAATTACTACGGATGCTAATAGCTTGTCCGTTGATTTATCTAGTGAAGACGCTGGGGTTTACTTAGTAGAGACTTGGAATGGGGACGTGCGAGCAATGGTGAAGGTCGTGAAGCAGTAATATTATTTTATTTGAATTAGAAAAGGGTTATAATCTGAGTGGTTATAGCCCTTTTTTAATAGAAGCGACCTCTGATAAATCTGCTAAAAAATGTTAAAAAAATAATTTAAAAACTATAATTCGTGGGGGTAATAAATTCGTGGGGAATTGAACACAAAATGTCCAACTTCTTTTATATCCGTTACCAAGCCATTCAAATTCCTTAAAATGCTAAACTTTATATACCAATAAAATTTCTATTTAACAACATGCACAACTTATTCTAATTTTCCATAACTTACCAAAAGATTACTACACTAAACCTTTTTGAAAATGGAAAATGAAAACCTTACACCTAAAGAAGAGTTACAGGCAGAAAACGAAATCAAAGCCTTAGACTTAGAAATAAACTTTGATGCTAAAACTTTTATTTCCGAGGATGCCCCTCCCGAATTAATTGCCGCCTTTTTGGATAATGTTAAAAAAAATGAAGTAGATTTCCAAAATGCGCCACTCGTTTCCATCTATGAATTTATTGGTCAACCCAAATATGCCCCACTTGATTTATTAGAAACCGAAGAACAATTTGAAAGAGAAATTGAGCGACTACAGGCATTATTATTGGCCAAAAGAGTGCTGATAGACCGTCCTGAATTTCTAAGCCCTATCGGATTTTATCGCTTCCTGATAAAAGATATTTTCCCACATCAAATGCGGAATTATACAGGGGAAACTATCATGCATACTTTCGCCTATCATGAATTCTACCAAGATGGGCCAGAATTTATTGGTTTTCATTCGCAATATGTTATCGAAGATTTATTGGATTTATCCAAACCTTTTACTGCTGATTGGATTAGCGAAGAGTGCCGTTCCACCATTTTCCATTGATATTTTTTCTTTGCAGTAGAGAAATCAACCTTGTTACTTCTTAATTCTTTATCTGTTGAGAAAGATAAATTTATATTGCAATAAGTATTTCCAGATGTATTACGTGTTCTAAAAAAGAAAAAGTAGTTCGTATTTTTGATACGTAATCTTGTTTCTGGATTATTCTTATCAGTAAAAAGCCCAAAAAAAGTTTTTTCTTCAGAAATCAATTCAACTTCAAAAACATTTGGATCTATCCCCAATTCCTTGGCTTTATTTAGAATTTCTAATTGCTGTGTTTTTAGTAATATCATGCTTGGTATTTTATTATTTTTCCTTTTCAATCTTGTTTAAGAGCCTAATTTCTTCTAATTCTCGTTCTAATTCTAATCGTAATTCTTCCTCCGAAGGCAAATACAACATATACTTAGAAGCAAATAAATGTTGACTATCTTTCAAAACTGAATATTTAACAATCGTCTCATTTTTCTCAGAACAAAGAATAATACCAATAGTTGGGTTATCTCCTTTTGGTTTAAATTGGTCTTCCCAATAGCGCACATAAAAATCTAGCTGTCCAATATCTTGATGCGTTAATTTTCCAATTTTTAAATCAATCAGTACAAAGCATTTGAGTAGATAATTATAGAAAACCAAGTCAATATAAAAATGGTCATTATCCGCAGAAAATCGTTTTTGTCGAGCCACAAAGGAAAAGCCTTTCCCTAATTCCAGCAAAAATATTTGTAATTTATCCAGTAAAGCCGTTTCCAAATCCTTTTCGTGCAAATCTTTGACATCCTTTAATTGTAGGAATTCTAAAACATAAGGGTCTTTAATAAGGTCACTTGGTTGCAAAGGAATCGCTTTATCCTTTGCTTCTTTTATGACGGAATCTTTGTTTTGACTAGCCAATAATCGTTGGTAATAAAAGCTATTGATTTGCCTTTCGAGGGTTCTAGTACTCCAATGTTCTTCGGCTGCTTCCGATAAATAGAATTCCCTTGCTTTTTTATCCTCGACCTTTAAAAGTAGCCGATAATGTGTCCAACTCAATTGGTCACGCACTGCGTGACCTTTTGGAAACAGGGAATAAAACTTTCTAAAGTATTTTAAATTGCTTAGCCCAAAACCCTTACCAAAATCTTTTGTTAGTTGATTTGATAAGTTTTTTAATAGCTTTTCGCCATATACTGCTTTTACTTTTCCTCCCTGTTCTTCTTCAATAATCATTCGACCTACATTCCAATAAGCCTCAATCATAGCGGAATTAACAGAAATAGCTACTTTTTTTCGAGCATTTTCAAGGATAGCTCGAATATTTTGATAAAAATTAGTTTGTGGTAGTTTGCTCATAATGGTTATTTTTTGCTAAAATTAACAAACTACCCCAACAACTCCAACAAATGCACACACTTAATAAACTCCCGATTCGTCCCCTCAATTTCCGTCTGTCCAGCCGTGCGATAGAACTGAATCCGCAACCTCCGCAAGCTACCTTCCAAGTACCGCAAAGACAAAATCAAAAAGTGCAAATACTGATAGCGTTCCACATCCGAAGTTTGCAAAGAAGCCAAACGACGAGTACGCAAATGCTGTCCATTCACAAAGTGGTCGTATAAATCAAAAAACTCTTTGACGGTATAGCCTTGGAAAGCTTTTAGCCGACGTAAAGCCACTTTGGTGGCCTCTTCTGGGCTAAAATCTTCAATAGATTCTAGGACATCAGGGCTTTGGAAATATTCTCGAATATACGATTGTAAGTTATCTCGCTTAACCTTTTCATCCGTTTTAGGCAATAGCGAAAATTCTAAAAACTGTTGCGCAAAATAAGCCGCCCGTTTGCTGACATCATCAGGCGCATCTGTATAAGCGAAGTATTGTCGAATCAAATCTTGCATCGTCAATAATCTATCACGGCTCGGCTTATGAATGTTATCTAAATAGGTTCGATTCACTTTTTCGGGCGCATAATCATATTCGACTACTTCTACCCTTGACCAAAAATCAGCAGTAAAAGGTTCATCATCTTGGCGATACATGGACCCTAAATTGGCTGCCGCACAGAGTAGAATATTATCGCCAATTGGATAACGAGTCCCATCAGGTGCTTCAAAGATATTGCTTCCTGCAAAGAATGGGTTTAAGGATTTTCGTAAAGCTTCGGGCCATTCTTTGACTTCTTCGATATTCACTAAACTATAAGGCGTCGTAATCGCTTTCGTAAAACCAGCAGGAGTTTGATAAGGGCCAAATTCGCCAAATTTAATAGCAGTTACCAAACTATTTTTTGTCTGCCATTTATCCGCTGCATGCTCAAAATACTCTCGATTCATAG
>CALFWI010000411.1 GCA_937928615.1 uncultured Saprospiraceae bacterium
CTTTGACAATTTTTGCACAAGTTCAATCCTTTCAGGATTGTGAGACTCGAATCTGCCAGCATTCTCCGCATTTCATACGGAGTTATTATAGTTTAATCACTTCGTGATTGATAGCAATGCAAAAATTGTCAAAGAACCATACTTTTTATAAAAAACTTAATTTTCTCATTTGTTTTATCCTACGAAAATGCAATCAAAAACGACTTATTTCTTTTTTAGCATGTTCCTGATGCTTTTTGCTTGTGCTCCATCAGACTCAGATACGAACTCCATTGACAATGAAAAGCCAGCAGATAATCGCTTTACTAAAGTGATTTTAACGCAAGGCATGGATGAACCGATGGAGATGACGTTTTTACCAGAGGACAAATTATTAATTATTGAAAGAAAAGGTGCGGTCAAATTATTTGATGAAAATCGCCCTGAAGAAGTCAAACATATTGCCACCATTCCAGTCAATACTAAATACAAAAATAAAGAAGGACATGTGCGAGAAGCGGAAGAAGGATTAATGGGCGTGATTGCACATCCAGATTTTGCTAAGAACAACTGGATTTTTCTTTACTACGCGGACCCTGATGAACCGAAGCATGTCTTAGCTAGATGGGAATTGAAAGATAACAAATTGGTGGAAGCCTCTAAGAAAATTGTTTTAGAAGTGCCTACTCAACGAGAGGAATGTTGTCATACAGGTGGCGGAATGGTTTTTGATGCAGCTGGTAATTTATTTTTAACGGTTGGAAACAATACCGTGAACCCTAGAAATGGGGCTTCTAATTTAGTAGAGTTGCCTGGCGAAGAGCATTCAGATGATCAGCGAGGTCCTGCTAATTCTAATGATTTGCGAGGTAAAATACTCCGAATTCACCCTGAAGATGATGGCACTTATACAATTCCAACGGGCAATTTATTTCCAGTAGGTACAGAAAAGACTCGACCAGAAGTTTATACGATGGGGCATCGAAACCCTTGGCGACCAACACTAGATAGCCAAACAGGCTATTTGTATTGGGGCGAAGTTGGGCCAGATGCGAATGCAGATGGAGCATGGGGTTCTAAGGGCTACGATGAATTTAACCAAGCTAAAGGCCCAGGATTTTTTGGTTGGCCTTATTTTATTGCCGATAATCAGCGATATAATAAATACAATTCTAAAGAGAAAACCTATGGCGCACCTTTTGACCCAGCAAATCCAGTTAATGAATCGGTGAATAATACAGGCGTAAAAAAATTGCCACCACCAGTTCCAGCTATGATTTATTATCCTTACGGCCCTTCAGCTGAATTTCCACTAGTTGGTAGTGCAGGTCGAAGTGCAACGGGTGGCCCCGTTTTTAGACAAGCAGATTTTGAAAATTCGCCTCGACCTTTTCCTGCCTATTATGAAGGTAAATGGTTGATTATAGATTTTATGAGAGATTGGATCATGTCCATTTCTATGGATGAAAATGGTGATTATTTAAGCATGGAGCGTTTTTTACCTAGTGAAAACTTTAATGCAGCCATTGCTATGAATTTTGGCCCATCAGGTGATTTATACGTATTAGAATATGGAGATGCTTGGTTTCGACAAAATGCCAATGCTCGATTGGTGAAAATTGAATATAATTCGGGGAATCGAAAACCGTTAGTAGCGGCGAGTGCGGATAAATTGTCAGGTGCAGTGCCATTTACCGCTCAATTTTCATCCGAAGGCACTAAAGATTATGACAAGTACGATGCAGCTAATTTAACGTATCAATGGGATGTTTTTTTAGAGGAAGACGTGGTTAAATCTTTTGATACTGCTTCTCCCAAAATGACTTTTGACAAAGCGGGATTATATGAAGTTATGCTAACGGTCACCGATACTAAAGGGGCGAGTAACGATCTTTCTTTTGAAATAGTAGCTGGAAATGAGCAACCGACTGTTAACATAGATTTTCAAGGAAAAAATAAAAGTTTTTACTTCGGTACAGATAACTTGCCTTATGTGGTGAAAATAGCCGATAAGGAAGATGGCAGTACGACGGACGGTCGTATTTCTCCTGAAGCCACTGCGATTACTTTTGATTACGTACCTGCTGGATTTGACCCAATTGAAGTTGCTGCGAAGCAAAGTGGCGCGGAATTATTGGCAGTAGATGCGATTGGTAAGCAATTAATAGAAAGTAATGATTGTCGGTCTTGTCATCAATATGATACCAAATCTATTGGACCAAGTTATACGGCGGTCGCAAAAAAATACGCAGATACGCCTGATAATAGAGCCATGTTAGAAGATAGAGTCATTAATGGAAGTAGTGGTATTTGGGGCGAACATGCAATGGCTGCACACCCTGCATTGAGCCTATCCGAAGCGCAAAGAATGGTGCGGTATATTATGACTATTTTGGACGAAAAACCGACGATTGAACAACTGGCCTTAAATGGTAATTTATCGCCAACATTACCGAAAGGAGAAGATGGATTAGGTGTTTATGTTTTAAGAGCAGCCTACGAAGATAAAGGTGGAGTAGGTGGTCAGTCATTAATGGGGGCAGCGAATTTAGTTTTGCGAAACCCTATTTTATTTCCGCAAAGGGCAGAAATAAAAGAGAATACCCAATTATTAACGACTCCTACTACTAATTTTTTCCTTTTAGGACCAACTTCACATCTTGGATATAAAACTGTGGATTTGACCAGCATACAACAAATAGATTTATTTGTAGAAGTTGCTGCTGGTTTTGAAGCGCATGGCGGATTTGTAGAAGTGCATTTGGATAGCCCAGACGGTCGTTTACTTGGTAAAAGTGAATCGGTAGGGCAGAAACCCATTCCATGGGGTGGTTTTGGTGGACCGAAGAAAATGATGACTCCAGCTGAATATACCGCAAAGCGTCGAAATGGAACACAGACCTTATCTGTTTTATTAGAAGAAGTAGAAGGAATGCATGATATTTATTTTGTCTTTAAAAATGAGGCCGCTAAGGCTAGTGAAATCTTAATGGCGGTGAAGGAAATAGAGGTTTATAACCAACTAATGAATGAAGCGGTGAATTAATTGCTCAAGCTGAACATTAATATTAAAAAAAGCCCATGTTCAATTTTTTGAACATGGGCTTTTACTATCTATTAAATAACTCGATTTAACATATTGCTTTTAGACAACTATTTTACTAAGATTAATTTTTTCGTAAGATTTGCTTCTTCTGTTCTTAGTACAACAAAATACATCCCACTTACTAAATCTGCTCCTGAAAATTCGTATTTGTAATTTCCTTTAGCCATTGTTTTGTTAGGCGCTAGTACTTTTATTAATTGCTGCGTAGCAGAATAAATAGCTAAATGCACTTTCTGGTCTTCAAATAATTGGAAGTCAAC
>CALFWI010000412.1 GCA_937928615.1 uncultured Saprospiraceae bacterium
ACAAATTAATTTCACGGAATCTGTTCAGCAAGTAGACCATGAAATAGCTTTAGCTGCCCCTAAATTTGCTAAATTAGCAGCGCATCAAAAGACCTTGGTGTTTCAAAAAGAAATAACCAAACTTGAGGGCTTGGAAGCCAATCAATTGGCATTAAAAGAAGATAAGGTAGAATTTAAGGAAGCAATAGTTAAGTATCAAACAATTAAAGATGATTTAACCCAAAAGACGACTTCAATTGATAAAGAATTAACCGCCTTAAAAAAGGAAAAGATTGAAAAAGAGCAATTATTTCAACAAGTAAATGCATTGGATATTAA
This sequence comes from uncultured Saprospiraceae bacterium, assembly GCA_937928615.1. Classification (GTDB taxonomy): domain Bacteria; phylum Bacteroidota; class Bacteroidia; order Chitinophagales; family Saprospiraceae; genus JAFMDF01. The sequence goes on from CALFWI010000412.1 coordinate 319, forward strand.
GTTAGCTGAAAAGGAATTGCCTTTTCAGAAAATGCAGGAAGAGCAATTAATTATTCATAAAGAATTAACCGAAAATCAATTAAAAATTAAGACATTAGTTGCTAAGGAAACCGAAGGGAAGGCGTTGGTAGTAAAAATTAAAGATTGGTTCACCGAAAATGAAAAATATAAAAATGTAGCCAATGTTTTGCCTGCTTTAAAAAATCTGTTAAACGATTGGTCGGAGCAGGAAGCAGAGGAAAAGGAATTGGAGATAGAGGTGAAAAAAAGAGCTGAAACCTTTCAAAAAACAGAAACCTTTATTCAAGGATTTGATAAGAAATTGGCTCATCAACAGGCTACATTAAAAACAACAGAAACGACTTTTCTAGAGCAATTTGTTGGGGAAACAACAGATAGAGGGCAATTACTAGAAATATTGACGACCGAAATAGAGCAATTAGATGGAAATTATAAAAGTTTGCAAATTCTAATTGACTTAAATAAGGACTATCAAGCATTGATTGCAGATTTGAATAAATATGATGAGGAGATTGTTGATTTAGAGAACAAGCGAGCAATAATCGAAGGGCGATTACTGACGGCAATTGAAATGGAGGAAGCCTTGCAGGAACGCTATGAATATAAACGCCAAATGTATGAAAGAGAAAAACTATTGGCGAATTACGATAGAGAAAGAGCGAATTTAGTAGAAGGAGAAAAATGTCCACTTTGTTTGTCAACCGCTCATCCATTTAGAGCGATTACGGACTATAAACCTTACGTCGATGAAACTAAAGCGGAGTATTTGGCAGTGGAGGCACAAATGGATTTACTGAAAAAAGAAACGAAAAGGTTATTACTTCGACAAGATGAAATTAGTTTTCAAATTCGTCAGATTATTGGGGAACAAGAAAAGGAGGTAGAAGGAAAAAGAGATTTGATTTTAAAAGGTATCAAAGTAGCAGAAAATAAAATTGCGACCCTTGCACCCGAATTACTCGACGAGAATTTATACCATATTACTAAAGGGGAGATTTTGCTAAAAAAATCAAATTCGACCAAAATAGCCTTGTATAAAAAACGGGAACAAAAGAGTGATTTAATTGCCTTGAATCAACAGATTTTGCAGCAAGAAAAAGAAATCTCAACCTTACAACAAGCTTATAATGAAGAACAAATTAAGATAGCTAGTTTGCGAACGGAGCACGAAAATGCTACGAACAAACTAGGGCAAATTCATAAAAAACAAAAAACGCTTCAAACAAAAATTGAAGAAATATTAACGCCATTTGATTTAAATTTGGCTAAACAATCTACGGATGATATCCTTCAATTATTAACCAAAATGGAAGCGGCGTTTAAAAGAGGAACAGAAAAACAGATACAAACAACGCAAGATTTAGCACTATTGGAGCAAGCTTTAAAACAACAGCGGCAACAACAAACGGAAATAGCTAAACGATTTGAAGCTATTAAAAAGCAAGTAGGGGAGAAGCAAGCAGCAATTAAGACTTTGAAAGAGGAACGGCATGGGTTGTTCGGTACTGCAAAAATAGTCGATGCTCAAAATGCTTTGAACCTTCGTTTTCAAGAAGCAGAGCGGTTAGATAAAACGATTAATACGGCATTAAAGGAAGCAGAAATTCAATTGAAATCTGAATTGGCAAAGGCGAAAAAGAATGCGAAAGATATGGAGAAAGTGGAGCAATCAATCAGTCAACAAACTGCTCAATTATTAACTAAAATTATAGCTAAGGGGTTTTCCACCATTGAAGCTTTAAAAATAGCCAACCTGTCTTTTGCGGAAGTAGAGACATTGACGACTCTACAAATGGCTTTACAAAAACAATTAACAGAAAATCAACAATCCTTAAAGAATGTAGTGGAAGAATTAAAGGAGACGATTGATAAAGGATTAACGACCGAAACAATAGCTACGCTAAAAGAAAGACTAACCGCATCGGAAGAACAATTTCAGTTACTACAACAGCAAATAGGAAAAATCACCCAACAATTAGAGGATAACGACTTGCGTAAAGCTCAAGGAAAAACCTTGGTTGAAAAAATGGATATTCAACAAAAAGAATATAGCCGTTGGGCAAAATTGAAAGAGATTATCGGTTCCGCTGACGGAAAAGTATTTCGTGCTTTTGCCCAAGGATTAACCCTGAAAAAATTAACAGAATTGGCCAATCGCCATTTATTACAATTGAATGGTCGTTACCTCATTCACAAACCGAATGACCGAGATTTAGCATTAGAAATTATTGATCAACATCAAGCGAATAATATCCGTTCCATTCATACTTTATCGGGAGGAGAAAGCTTTTTGGTGAGTTTAGCACTAGCTTTAGGTTTATCGGATTTAGCAGGTAGAAATACCCAAATTAAATCCCTTTTCATTGATGAAGGCTTTGGTACTTTAGATGAATCTGCTTTGGATTTAGCCATTTCTACCTTAGAAAATTTACAGGCTAAGGGCAAAAGAATTGGGGTAATTTCTCATGTAACGGCATTAAAAGAACGGATTGGGACGCAAATTCAATTGCAAAAGCGGGGGAGTGGGTTTAGCGGGTTGGAAGTAGTTGGTTAAAAATATGTTTAATTTTTAAAAAAATGATAATTAGTACATTATTATTTTATTGAGCATCAAGATTGTTTGATTGTCAGGATTGTTTGATGGTTAGCCCTTCAACAATTTTAACAATCCAACCATCATTGCCAAAGAATCAGTCAAATCCTTCTAAAATTAACCACCAAATTGTTTGAATATACTCTGATATCGTGTCTTTTTAATGGTCAGGGGAATGGTTGAAACAAGGCGGCTGTGGGAAACAGTCGCCTTGTAGGTGCTTATTAGGCGGCTGTTTCCCACAGCCGCCTAATTTTAAGGAATCATTCTACCCCTCTTTATTAAAATGATACAACAAATCTATTGTACAGTTACCATTTTTTAAGCGGTTTCAGCAGCTACGGTAAAAGTAGAAGGACATCTATAATTCGTTAAAGGAATACGGCCTGTTGCCTCCATTCCTTTAAAACCTTGTTGAACATCGACTAAATCATGGAATCCTCTTGCTTTTAGAATAGAAATGGCAATGATAGACCGAAACCCACTTGCACAATGGACAAAATAAGGAGCTGTCCTATCAATCTTATCCATGTTTTTATTTAAATAATCCAATGGTAAATTGGTCGCTCCTACCACATGATGCGCTAAAAATTCAGTAGGTTTTCTTACATCCAAAAGGGTTCTACTTGCTGTTGCTGATAACTGATTGGCAAAACTGGTCGGACTAATTGTATTGACCGAATCAATCGCTTTTCCTGCTTTTTCCCAATTGTCCATCCCGCCTTCCAAATATCCCAAAGTATTATCATAACCCACTCTAGCCAATCGGGTAATGGTTTCTTCTTCTTTTCCTTTTGGTGCAATGATCAAAATATTTTGTTGAATATCTGGAATCAAGGCACCTACCCATGGGGCAAATCCTCCATGCAATCCAATAAAAATAGCACCTGGAATATGAGCTTGCACAAAATCAGTTTGATGTCTAACATCTAAAATTAAAGCTTCTGCTGTATTGGCAATGCTTTCAAATTCCGTAGGGGATAAAGCAACTAAGCCTCGCTTCATGACCGTATCAATGCTTTCATAGCCCTTTTTATTCATCGCCACATTTTTGGCAAAATAATCAGGAGGCGGTAATAAACCATCTGTTACTTCTTTAATAAATTCCGCCTTCGTCATATCTGCTCTCAGCGCATAATTCATTGCTTTCTGATTGCCCAAAGTATCTACCGTCTCCTTCATCATGTTCTTACCACAAGCAGACCCTGCACCGTGTGCTGGATAAACGGTCACCTCATTCGCTAAAGGCATGATTTTATTTCGTAAACTATCGAATAAAAACCCTGCTAAATCTTCTATGGTCAAGTCGCCAGATTTCTGTGCTAAATCAGGTCGGCCAACATCTCCTAAAAATAAAGTATCTCCTGAAAAAATTGCGTGGTCTTTGTTATTTTCATCTCTTAGCAAGTAAGTGGTACTTTCCATGGTATGTCCTGGCGTATGCAACACTTTTATGGTCAAATCCCCTACTTGAAATAGCTGATTGTCTACTGCAATAATACTCTCAAATGCTGTTTTGGCATTCGGCCCATAAACGATTGGCGCACCTGTTTTTTCAGATAAAGTCACATGCCCACTCACAAAATCAGCGTGAAAATGCGTTTCAAAAATATATTTCAATTTCACACCATCTGCTTCCATTCTATCTAAGTACGGCTGTACTTCTCTTAACGGGTCGATAATTGCCGCTTCTCCATTGGAGGTGATGTAATAAGCTCCTTGAGCCAAACATCCTGTATAAATCTGTTCTATTTTCATGACTATTTATTTTAAATTTTTGAGTTATCTGTTGTCAGTTGTGGGTTGTACACAATTTCAATTCAATGTTGAAAAATTAGTTGACTGTTGAGTTTTTATATTCAAATCCTACTATTTTGAACTCGTCACTTGAATTATTTAATCATACAAAGATAGAGGCGTTCCCTACCTGAAGTCTTCCGATTTTATCGGAATAGGTTGTGAAGTAAATCACAAGCGCCTTATTTTTATACCCCTATTAATACTTTTACTTCTGAAAGACTGCCCCCATTATACACTTCTTCGATGCCTTGCTCTTTTAGATAACGCATAGCCTGTCCACTTCTATTCCCACTTCGACAGTAAACAATGATAGGCTTAGACATTTGGCGAAATTCGGCGACTCTACTTTGAATTTTTCTTAACGGAATATTGATGGCACCGTTGGCTTTTCCAAACATCGTTTCAAAAGGTTCTCGTACGTCTACTAATGTTGTATTTGTTTGATTGATAATGTTTTGTAAACTCATTTTATAATTATTTTAATTGAATGATTTTAATTAACTATCCCAAAGTTAGGGGTAAATGCATGGTATATTCGTGATGTGCATCACATGGAGAAAAGAAAGTAGCATCCTTCTTAAAAGATAATAAATTTAACTATTCGTTTGCAAAGTGTAATTATCAAATACCCGATGTCCATGCTTCTTTTTATCTACGTAATCGACCGCTTCTTGAACGCTCATGAAAAAGTGCTGTGTACCAAATTTTTCTAAAAGATGGGATTTATCCAGTGCATCTCGCACGAGGCCTTTTACCCCTGTAAAAAGAATAGCCACCCTTTTTTCTTTATAATTGGTAACCAATTCATCCAGCATGTGAGCGGCACTACTATCTAAGTTATTGATACTATCAAATTTTAGAATAATCGTTTTTAAATCAGCTCCCTTTGTTGCTGCCAAAGCATTTACGTGTTCCTTAAAAAAACTGGCATTTGCAAAATAGAGTTGTGCATCAAAACGCATAATCAAGCTATCTTTTCGTTGTTTGACGTTCTTAAATCGGGCTACATTTCTGTAAAAATGAGTATTCGGTACTTGTCCCAATTCTGCAATATGTGGCCGGGTCGTTCAACCATAAATGGGCGGTAACCCCGCAATCATCGCATAAGCCATTCCTTGTGGAATTAACATGACCCCAACGGTTAATCCTGCGGATAAATCTCCTTTAAATTGGGCTTTATTATAATTAGCTAACCAATCGAATGCTGGTATAAATTGTTTGATATTCATTGCTCGTAACTAAAACGGATTAGCAATTCCACTGCTGACTGCTTCTAATTAATCTTTTCAATCCTACTGCCCGAAAGTCAGATTTACGCAGAATAGGGCGAATTAGAAGGGCATTGGTTGATTAAGACAAGACAAAGATATAGAGCATTGATAGCTTCGTCTGTGATGCTAATCACCGGAGGTAAGATAATAAAAGGTTGTTTGTTTAAATGCTAGAGAACTGCCGATAAAAGGATACAAGGAACTATCGTTTTTTTAATCTTTCCGCCCATCGTCGCTTTATTTTGAGCTAAGTAGTGCAGGAAAAATAATTTGCACAACTTTCATTCGTGGGAGTAATAAATTCTCCGACTGAATCAGAGCAGGCTGTGGGGAATTAAATACAACGTATTCTATTTATTTTTTACCCATTACTAATGGGATAATTTAACCTAAAAAGGTGAGTTGATTTCTACCTAATTTCACGAGACCTATTTGTGCTAATTTTTTTAATAATCTAGAAACGGCCTCTCTGGAAACATTCAAATCATCTGCCATTTTCTGATGGGTCATGAAGAGGGTTTTATTCCCTGTTGATTCGGTCAATGCCTTTAGATATTGTTCCATGCGCTTGTCTAAACCTCTGAAGGCAATGGAATCAATTACTTTTACCATTTCGAGTAATCTATTATCATAAGACATCATGACAAAGTTTTTCCAACTTTGATATTGGGTCATCCAGCGGTCTACATATTTGATAGGAATCCCTATAATGGTCGTCGCTTCGAGCGCTTCGGTTCTAATAGCGCTTTTTTTATCCATCATACAACAAGTAAATGACATCGAACAAGTATCTCCTGCATTCAATAAATACAATAATAGTTCTTTCCCTTCTTCGTCATCTTCTCTAGATACTTTGATACAGCCTTTTACGATAAGCGGCACCATTCTAACATAACTGCCATAATCCATTATCAATTCTCCTGCCTCGAAATCCATCAATTGGCCAATAGTTGCTATTTCTTCCTGCAAGCTCTTTTCTGCTATTTGAGGAAAATTTTGGTGTAATATTTTTTGAATTTTTAAAGAGTGTAAAGACATAAGAAATAGCTTAAATTTGTTCTATTTATTTTTATTATTCCATACTTAACGAATTGTTTATCCATAATCAGATAAAAAACAAGAGGTGTATAAAATGGAATAAGCACAGCAAAATAAGTATAACAAAAAAACAGTAAAGTAAGTTTTGTTAATATATTATATAATAGTCTGACCAAAAGAAGTCCTCTAGATATAATTTTAAAAAAAGAGAAGGATGCTTATTATACAAGAGATACAGGATTGACGGGGTATAGCGGTAGTCTGAATCTTGGGTTTAGTTAATATTCGCTACATCGAAAGTATGCGAGAATATGCGGCTTATCATACCACCACGCATGGACGAGTTTTATCCTTGAAATCTTTAAAGCAATTAGAAAAGGAATTACCTGTTCAAGCGTTTATACGTATTCATAAATCTTATATCGTGAATATTCATCAAATAGAGGCTTTGGAAGGAAATATGGTGCAGCTAGGAAAGGATAAAATACCAATTGGGGCTAGTTATAAAGAGGTGGTTTTGGCGAAGATATTTTAGGCGTTTTTAAAGGGTAATAATTCTATTAGATAAAGAGAAGACATTTCAGGGCTAAAGTATAGAGGACCAACCTACAGGGTAAACTTGTCTGGTTTTCGCAAGAAATTAATTCAATTACTTGAATTTACTCTCTCTTCCATTAATGAAACCAGTCTGACGGCAGTCGGACAGGTGGTCTATTCTCTCTGTTCTATTTTTATTCTTTGATCACTTTTCCTGCTCGCTCTGCAGTCACTTGACCATTAGCAAAAGAGAGCTTACCATTCCCCCAAACTTTTAAAATACCTTCCGATAAGGCATGTGGATTTTTGGTCGCCGCTTTATCTTGCACCGTTACGGGGTCGAGCAAAACTAAATCTAAGTAGTTGATTTTGAGAAGACTTGCTACATTTTGAAAACTTCGCAAGTCTAAGTAGCAAAACATCAAAATGTATAGTAGTGTAGGACACAGATCAGCTATTATTCATAACTCGTCACTTCTTTATCATTTTTTAATCAATTTTATGATTTTATGGTCAATTTGTAAAAAATACATATTGGTAGGCAATGCAGACACATCTATGGTCTTATGATTAGGGCCAATAGGTTGAGATAATAATCGCTCTCCCTTTAGAGAATAGATATGGCAAATGGTTCTTTTAGACAACCCCATGTCAATGGTTACCAAATCATTGGTTGGATTTGGATAAAGGGAAATTTTATGGCTATCCTCGACTTCTTCGGTATTGGAGATGATGTTGCAATTAATTAGACCATTGATATCATATTGAGCCACAAAATTCCAGATAATCGAGCTGGCATCTATATCCTTATTTCCCCAGACACCTGGCCAATCATGACCACCACCAATGACCTTATAATGGTCTACGGATGAACAATTGTTGCCATTGTTATAGGTCTGATATTCCACCGTGCTACCATCCGACGTGTTTGTATTTGGAATGTTTTCAATAATAGGAAGGGCGGCGGTGTTATTGAAGTCCGTCCAGTAGGCATTCACCTCCGCTACTGATTTTGAATTAACGGGTGTTGGCCCTTCATAAGTAACGGTGTTGTCTTGAGTCCCATGAATCGTAACAACTGGCGTTGGATGTATGGGATTACAAGCATTATAGGTTTCCGAACTCATTTTCCCGCCAACTGAACCGATAGCGGCGATTCGATGACTGAGCTGGCAAGCCAATTCAAAGCTAAAATACCCGCCATTGGAAAAGCCACAACTATACACTCTATTCAGGTCAATATTATACTTCGTCGCCAAGGTATCAATCATTGCTTCCGTAAAACCAAGGTCATCTGCGGTGCTGCCTCTTGTCCAGGAACCAACATTCCAATGAGTACTTCCAAAAAATAAAGCACCTTGTGGATAAACGAGGATAAAATTTGCGGTATCCGCAACTGGTCGCATCCTTGAGCTGTTCATATGCCCATTTGCATTGCCTGTAAATCCATGAAAATTAAACATTAATGGGACAGGAGTATTTCCATCATAAATTTCGGGTATATACACGATATATTCCCTTGTTTTATTATCATGCAAAATGGTCTCTTTAATGGTCTGTTGAGCGGCTACATTATTTGTTAATAAAAAGAGCAATAGAATAACTAACTTGAATTGTTGCATACTTTTGTTTTTTGGTTGAAAATTATGCTTTTTTAATAACATCCAACCGTTGACACTGATACTTATCTTTCAATAGTTCATAATTCGCTTTTGTTTTACCCTGAAATTGACTCAGGTTTATTGGATTTGTCATAACGAATATAGAGGAGCATGGTTTTGTCACTGTTGGAAATGATTAGTGCTGCCCCTTCAATGCTGGTTGTTTTATAGGCCCAAATAAGGAATGCTCCAATTTGCTGTCCCAAAATAATTGCCCATCTTCAAATCGGAAAGTATAGGTAATCCTATCAGGCATTTCATAAAAATAAACCCGTAATTGATAATCGTAGCTTAGACATTTTTGTCTGAGCAGCATTTTACTCGGACAAGAATGTCCAAGCTACGTTTTGCTACTCAGGCAGGAATGCCTAAGCTACGGTTTAGTTATTACTTACTTCCTCCAAATCGTTTCCTTAGCATAAGCAGTTGGTCGGTCAGGCAAAGTCACATTATTGTTTTTAACATAATTGTCCCAATCTTCGACCAATTCTGCTAATACTTTAGGATTAGTTGCTGCAATATTATTTTGTTGACTAATGTCGTTCGATAAATCGTATAATTCCCATTCGTTATTTCCGTAAGGCGCTTCCATCCATTCTGCTTTCCATTTTCCTTTTCTAATCCCTCTACGTCCAAATAATTCCCAAGCATGGGCTTTGTCTACTGGATGGACGTTCGCTGTTTTTCCTTCTAACCATGGTAATATAGAGGTCCCGTCCATAGGGAATATTTTACGTCCTTCATATTCGGTTTTTGGATGTGCAACTTTCGTTAGTTCTAAAAAAGTAGGTGCTAAATCCATGACAGCTATAAATCCGTCGTGGATAGTATTTTCTGCTTTATTCGATTTAGGATAATGAATCATGGCGGGTGCTCTCACGCCACCTTCGGTCGCAAAAGCTTTGTACCATTTGAAAGGCAAAGAACTTACTTGCGCCCATTCTGTGCCCAATTCAACATAAGAATTTATTTTTCCCATATTGGTTAAACTATTATCAAAAGTAGTATCTACCCATGCTTGAGTGCCTTCATAACCCATGATGCTATTCCCTTCTGCACCATTATCTGACATAAAAATAATTAAGGTATTTTCATATTCACCTTTGTCTTTCAAGTGCTGAATGACTCTGCCTGTATGATAGTCTACTCGTTCTATCATAGCCGCATAAATCTCCATCGACTTACTAGATTCTTGCTGTTCTGCTACTTGCAAATCTGCCCATGGTCGTACATTCGGGCTTAAAGGAGGTAGTTTAGTATATTCAGGAATAACGCCTTGCTTTTTTCCTTTTTCTAAGCGTTGTATCGCTAGTGCCTCATAACCATCATCGTACTGTCCTTTGTATAAATCTACAAATTCGTCAGGAACTTGGAGTGGCCAATGTGGTGCCGTATAAGATAGAAAATGAAAAAACGGTTTATCCTCCTTAACACTTTCATCTATATATTCCATCGCTTTATTTGCATAGCTTTTTGTAGAATAAAAATCTTTGGGCAATGCACCTACTAGACTACTGTCTTGCGAATAAGCCGATTCTGGGATAAAGGATAGAAAAGGTTGTTTATCATAAAAATGACCGCCTCCGCCTGGTAACAAACAAAAAGAGCGTGTAAAGCCTCGATTAAAGGGCCATTGTTCCTTTTTGCGTGGAGACCCTTGATGCCATTTTCCAACAATAGAAGTATGATATCCTGCATCCTGTAATAACTTTGGAATAGTGACGACATCAAAATTCAAATAGCCTTCATAGCCTTGTAGCCCTAATTGATTATCCGACCAATCTCCATGCATAGTACCAAAACCGTTGCGGTGGGCATCCACTCCCGTTAGCAACATTGCTCGTGTAGGGGAACAAGTTGGCCCCGTATAAAAAGAAGTCAACCGAACACTCTGTTGTGCTAAGGCATCAATATTAGGCGTTTTGATTTCACTACCATAGCAACCTAAGTCCGTAAAACCTAAATCATCTGCGACAATTATTAAAATGTTTGGCCGCTTAGCCCTATTTTCGGTGGTTGGCTTTTCATTCGTACAGCTAGTAAAAAATAATAAACTGGCTAAGTGAAGAAAAGCTATTTTGACGATAAATCTACTATTCATAAAAATGTGGTTTTAAATTTATCGACAAAATAGTTATTTTTTTATTCCATAGAAGTCAAACTGTCTACGTTTGTTAAATTCGGTAAATCTGAGTTGCCGATATTTCGAGTCTCCAGACTCGGAATCGCTATCTGGTCGTCTCCCGACGACCTTCTTGTAGCTTTTTAACTACATTTTGGTCGTCAGGAGACGACCAGATAGTCGTATCAAGTCTGGAGACTTGATACATCGAGAATTTTTTGATAATTTAGTAGGTTGCAATTCCATTAATTCTAAAAACTGGTAATAGACGGCTTTGTCTTTTTTTTGGATTCCAGCTACTTTTTGAGTGACTATTGCTCTACTTTTCTTTCTAATAAGAATAACAGCGTCAATAATAAATGTTGCAGAATATTTCGTTTGCCGAAGATTTGAGGAGGTCGTTGGAATTCATTTAATAGTTGATTTAAAATGGTTTCATTCTGTCCACCGCTTGGAAAATTTTTCCCAATCCAATAATACCAAAACAAGTGAATAACACAATAATTGAACTATCAAATCCGAATAGCCATTCATTTGGTAGTAGCTTATAATAAAAGCAGACGAGCAGTAATTCACCTATAATTATGGAGAGTACTCCAAAAAACGGGTTAACTCCACCCCAACGAACGACCGCTATGGTAACAGGAAATAATACAGCTAGCCCACCAAATGCTAGCCTTCCCATATCGTCAATAGTATCAAAGGGCTGAGCGGCAATTGCTAAACCTACCAAAGCTATAATGACTACCCAAATTCGACCGATAAAGACTTGCTGTTTTAAATTTATATTTTTTCGAAAAGGGAGGACAAAATCTCTAGTCACTATAGTGCTTAGTGCCAATAATTGAGAATCAAGCGTTGACATAAATGCTGCTAAGGCGCCAGTCATCACCAATCCAGAAAACCATTCTGAACTATGGGCAATTAACATTTTAGGCAAAATCTGGTCGGTTTCTTTCCCTGCCAACTCGGGAAAACTTAAATGCCCCAATACGCCAACGATAACTGGTAAAATGGAGATAAATAAAGGAACCAGTCCATAAAGTAAAGCGGATTTTTTTAAGGTAACTACATCTTTTGCTATGTAAAATCGCATAAATATTTGAGGGAACATAGGGATACAAAATATCCAAAAAACCAAAAGGCTAAACCATTTTTTTGGAGGAAAAGCATTTCCTGCGCCCTCCCTTGAAAAAAGTGCAGGTTGCATTTCATAGACTTTTTCATGGGCTACAGTCAAACCACCTAAACTATTGCTAATGGTGATTACCGCCATCACCATCAAGCATATCATCAAAAGTCCCTGCTTTAGGTCCGTTTCTGCTACACTTTTCATCCCGCCAATCCATACATATACAATGGTAAAGAAAGTCAAAAACGTAGCACCCCATATATAGGGAACAGTTCCTTGAGTAATATTTTCTAAAATATACCCTGCTCCAATAATTTGTAAGGCCAAATAGGGAAAGGTAAACACTAACATGACGGCTGCAAACACCCATCGCAATGCCTTACTATTCGTTTGATGATAAATTAATTCAGCTGGCGTAATGAAACCATTCGTTTTGCCTAATGCCCAAATTTTTGTTCCTAAGAGGTAAAAAGAAAGACAAGCAAATCCTGTTCCCAAGGACATAATTACATAATAGGCATAGCCAATTCTATAACCTGCCCCCGCAAAACCTAAAAAATAGAAGGCACTAAAATTGGTAGCCAAAATGGTAAAAAATAAGGCTAAAGTTCCTAATCCTCTATTGGCTAAAAAATAACCTTCTGGAGTAGTAGCATTTTCACTCGCTCCTCTAAGACTACCTAAAAATACAATCGCAATATAAATGAAGAGAATAGCGTATATCATAATTGGTTATTTCCAATATTTTTTGGAGAACATAAAGAAAACGAAAATAAATAACAAATGAACTATTGCGAACCAACCTAACCAATCAGGGAAGCCAAAGATAGTTCGTTTTCCTTCCCAATTAGTGAAAAGATAATCTTGAGAAAGTAGAAAAATAGCAATAAATGCAATGCTCCAAAGTATTCCATTATTATTTTTCATGGTAAATCAATAATTGATTAGTTTTTCTAATTTTTACAAAAAGTTCAATTTACAACAAAGAAGGATTACCTCTATGATAATCCCTCTTGTTTTTCAATACCAAACCAATATTTTATAACTTTTTAAACAATTGCTACCTTTATAAGAAGGCCGACAAACCATTTTTAAACCAGGCGTATTCATATCCGCAAAGAAAATAACTGCCATATCTTCATCTCTCCCTTCCTGCATTCTCGAAGTGATATTCCCCATTAAGCCGACAAAAGTACTGTGGGTTAACATAGAACCCGTTGCGACCATTTTTGCGCTACTTACATAAATTCGAAGTCAGGAAAAACTGAGTGGATGAACTTTATCAGTCTGATTCCTAACTTCAAATTTTATCATTACTAAACGACTTCATCTTCCACACCATTCTTCAAAACGCCAATACCCGCGGCTGTTACTTCTACCACATCACCAGGTTTTAGATAAATAGGCGGGTCAAATCTAGCACCTGCACCATTTGGCGTACCTGTAGAAATCATATCACCAGGTTTCAAAGTCATAAAAGTACTGAGGTAGGAGATAATGTAAGCAAATGGAAACATTAGATTACTGGTATTATCTTGCTGGCGAATTTCGCCATTGACTTTCGTTTGAATATCTAGATTTGTATAATCTTTCACTTCATCAGCCGTCATCATCCAAGGACCGATAACGCCCGTATTGTCAAAATTTTTGCCTTGGGTGACATTGAATTTAGCATGACGTACCCAATCTCTAATCGTACCTTCGTTCATCAGGGTTAATCCAGCAATGTGACTCAGTGCTGCTTCTTTTGGGATTCTACGACCACCTTTGCCAATGATGATCACAATTTCTCCTTCGTAATCCAATTTTTCAGATTCTGGTGGACGGACTATATTTTGTCCATGTCCTACAAAGGAATCTAAATACCTTAAAAAGACACTAGGGTATTTGGGTAGAGCAGAATTGTCTTTGTATTCTGCATTTCGCTTAGCGTAATTTACCCCAATACAAACAATTTTTTGGCCTGTAATAATTGGCGGCAAGTACTCGATTTCTTTTTCCATATAGGAAAGGGGCAAATCTTTGGCAATTTCTTTCAGTCGGTCTAAAGCATCTAATTCTATCCATTTTCTCAGATTATTTCCGTGAATAGCACCAATGTCGGTAAAACCGATTCCATTTTTTGTTTCTACAACTGAGCCATAAGTGACTCTTTCGTTTATTTTATAAGTAGCAAATTTCATATTTCGAGTTGTGAGTTACGGATTACGAGTTACGAGTTTTGGATTAGGTTTTCCAATTATTGACTACGTACTCAATGAATTTGTTTAGTTTTCCACCAAGCAAATCATATTCTTTTATTAATTGATTAGCTGCTTCGCTTAATGTTCTTTGGATATTTATGAGTGTTCTGATTCTTTATTTTAAGTTTTCAAGTTAGGTTGTTCAGAATTATAGAGATATATCATTTTTTTCTCCCCGTATTTTTGAACCGATATTTTCAGTCTCCAGACTGGAAATGGGTATCTCGTCGTCTCCAGACGACTGTTAATACTATTTTCGGTCGTCTGGAGACGACGAGATAGGCGAATCAAGTCTAGAGACTTAATTCATCGAATTCAGAAAACAGGATGATCAAACACTGTTTGTGAACCGTTTACGGACGGGTTGCTTACCCCATATTCTGAACAGCCTATTTTCAAGTTTCTACGTTGCTTTCCGTCGAGCTAAACACGTTAGAAGGACAACTCGCAACTCGTTCAACTCATTCCACGCCTCCCCAGCACATATATTTAATATTGACAAAATCCTCAATGCCGTATTTTGAACCTTCTCGACCAAAACCACTTTCTTTGATGCCTCCGAAAGGAGCAACGGTCGTAGAAATCATGCCAGTATTAATACCGACCATCCCATATTCTAGCGCCTCGGAAACTCGCCAAATTCTAGCGTAATCCCGACCATAGAAATAAGAAGCTAAACCGTAAGGCGTATCATTCGCCATTTCAATGACTTCTTGCTCTGTTTTGAATTTGAAAACAGGCGCAACAGGGCCAAAAATTTCTTGGGTAAAGACCATCATCTCCTTAGTTGGATTGGTGATGATAGTCGGCTCGTATATCAAATTGTTTTTAGGAGACACTTTTCCACCTGTTAAAACGGTCGCCCCATTATTTTTTGCATTGGCAACTACTTTTTTGACAAATGCTAAAGCCTTTGGTTCAATTAAAGGACCGACATTCGTGCCCTCTTCCAAACCATTTCCTAGTTGTAATTGACCGACCGCTTTAGAGAGTTTGGTTACAAATTCTTCATAGATACTTTCTTGGGCAAAAATTCGATTAGTACAAACACAAGTTTGGCCTGCATTTCTAAATTTGGAGGCAATTGCTCCCTCTACTGCCGCATCAATATCTGCGTCATCAAATACAATAAACGGGGCATTACCACCTAATTCTAAGGAGACTTTTTTAACCGCATCCGCTGATTGTTTTAACAGGATTTTTCCAACTTTAGTAGACCCCGTAAACGATACTTTTTTAACTTTAGGGTTGCTGGTAAATTCGGTGCCAATAATGGGCGCCTCATCGGTCGTGATAATATTCAAAACGCCTTTGGGAAATCCTGCTTGGTCTGCTAATTCTGCCAATGCCAAGGCGGACAATGGGGTTAATTCTGAAGGTTTAATCACCACGGTACAACCTGCCGCCAAAGCTGGAGCAACTTTTCGAGTAATCATAGCATTGGGAAAATTCCAAGGC